>JAQBDO010000292.1:0-3167 GCA_032124375.1 Gammaproteobacteria bacterium | reverse complement strand
ACGACCTGACGCGCGCGCTTCTGCAGCGGCACTGAAACGTGGTATTGATCTCAGCACCCAGCAGGCCCGTCGGATTAGCCGGGATGATTTTGACAGCTTTGATTATGTGCTGGCCATGGACCGTGATAATTATGACATCCTAGCAGCGGAGTGTCCGTCCGGCATGGAATCGAGATTACGCCTGTTTCTGGATTTCGCTCCTGACCTTGAGATCAGGGAAGTTCCTGATCCATATTACGGTGGAGTGAGCGGGTTTGAGCGGGTGCTGGATATGATAGAGCAGGCATCAGAGGGGCTGCTGGCAGAGATTCGCCAGCAGCACCGTCTTTAGGTCGTTGATCTTATTCCGAAGCGGCCTTTTCAGCAGGTTTGGGGGCCGTATCTGACGCCACTCTGGTCTGCTGCCCGCCAACCGAATTGACTGTAACTGCCTGGGGTTGTGTCGCAACGGGTGCTACCGGTTTAGGCTGCGCTGTTGCCGGTATTGAGTTTGCTGGCGGTGTTGAGTTTGCTACCGGTGCTGGGTTTGCTGCCGGTGCTGGGTTTGCTGCGTGTGTTGAATTTGTTGCTGGTGTTGAACTTGTAGCCGGCGCTGGGCCTGGCGCTGGTGCCTTGTCTGTCGCCGCTGTCGCCGGACGGTTCTCCGGGTTGGCTGCTTGTGCACGCCTATTGCCTGAATCAGCGGTCTGTTTGCTGCCGCCAGTCGGCACTGCCTGCTTGTTTCCCTCTGCATCAGGTTTGGCTGGTGCAGTGTCGCCACTGGCAGCCGTATTCTGACTGGTGGTGTTGCGATTCTGACCGGAAGAACGTCGGCGTCCGCCACGACGGCCGCGTTTGGAAGCCTGTCTTGGCTGCTCGGTTGTCGCTGCTGTTGTTGCTGCATCCTGGCTGGCAGCTACCTGATTCGGGGCCTCCTGACCCTGGGCTATCTGCTCCGGGACTTCCTTGTTTTGAGGCTGTTTTACCTGTGGTCTGTTAGTGGTTGGCTTTCTCTGGCCACCCGCTTGCACGCCTGCTGCCCTGTTGGCTGGTCGACGATTGCCCTGTGGCGGTCTGGGGCGGTTCCTGTCGCCAGCATTACTGCTACGTTGCCCGCGCTGTTGCGCTGGTTTGGTGCTGGCCGGTTTGGTGCTGGCCGGTTTGCTGTCTGGTTTGCTGGCTTTCTCACCACTGCCGAACAGGCTGGCAAACAGGCGTTTTAGCAGGCCGGGTTTACTGACTTCTTGCACAGCAACGGCGATGGTTGGGGCAGGCGCTGGCATGGTTGGGGCAGGCGCTGGCGCTGTTTGTTTTATTGATGTGACAGCGGCGATCTCCGGGCCTGATTTTTCTCCCGGTAAAGTCGGCGAGCTTTCCAATTCAGACACCGGTTTTGCCATCTTGTAACTGGCAGATATTTTTGTGTCCACTGATTCGTCTTTGCGGATACGCTGCACGTCGTAATTGGGTGTTTCCAGCGACGGCGAGGGAATCAGCATGATGGCAATTTTATGGCGGGCTTCAAGCTCGCCCAGCAATTCGCGCTTTTCATTAAGGAGGTAAGTACCTACATCAACTGGCACATGTGCAACAATACGCAGGGTATTGTCCTTCATGACCTCTTCTTCAATGATTCTGAGTACTGACAGGGACAGCGACTCCACCCCGCGGATAGTGCCCTGGCCGGTACAGCGCGGACAGACAATCTGACTGGATTCACCCAGTGAAGGCCGCAGCCGTTGGCGTGACATTTCCAGTAGTCCGAAACGGGAAATGCGTCCAATTTGTACGCGGGCCCGGTCCATCTTCAACGCTTCGCGCAGGCGGTTTTCCACGTCACGCTGATGACGTGCCGGTTGCATATCAATGAAATCAATGACGACGAGACCGCCCAGATCCCGCAGGCGCAGCTGCCGGGCAATCTCATCAGCTGATTCGAGATTGGTGTTCAGCGCCGTTTCTTCAATGTCTCCACCCTTGGTGGCCCGGGCAGAGTTGATGTCGATGGAAATCAGGGCTTCAGTGTGGTCAATCACAATGGCGCCACCGGATGGCAGGGTCACCTCACGCTGAAAGGCTGACTCAATCTGGGATTCGATCTGAAAGCGGTTGAAGAGGGGAACGGTATCCTGATAAAGCTTGAGTTTGCTCAGGTTATGCGGCATCACGCGTTCCATGAACTCGCGTGCCGTGTCATAGACTTCCTGGCTGTCGATCAGAATTTCCGTGATATCCGTACGCAGGTAATCCCGCAGTGCACGGATGATGACATTGCTTTCCTGGTAGATCAGGAATGGCGCAGGCTGTTCAGCGGAGGCCTCGATGATCACTTGCCACAGGTGCACGAGGTAATCGAGGTCCCACTGTAATTCTTCACTGTTGCGGCCGATCCCGGCGGTACGGACGATCATGCCCATATCTTCGGGGATATTCATGGTGCTCATGGCGTCACGGACAAGGTCTCGGTCATCGCCCTGGATACGGCGTGAGACACCGCCGGCACGCGGGTTGTTGGGCATCAGGACCATGTAGCGTCCGGCAAGGCTGATGAAGGTGGTCAGGGCAGCGCCCTTGTTGCCACGTTCCTCTTTCTCGACCTGAACCACCAGTTCCTGGCCTTCTCTCAGGGCATCCTTGATGCTGAGACGACTGGAGGCATTTTTGGCGGAATCGCTGAAGTAGCTGCGAGCAATCTCCTTCAGCGGCAAAAAGCCGTGACGATTGCCGCCGTAATCAACGAAGGCCGCTTCGAGGCTGGGCTCGATGCGGGTGATTGTGCCCTTGTAGACGTTGGATTTCTTTTGACCGCGTGAAAGTACCTCGATATCAAGATCGTAGAGTTTCTGGCCATCGACCATGGCCACACGCAGTTCTTCCGGCTGCGTGGTGTTGATTAGCATTCTTTTCATGTTGTGGGTCTCTCGTACGCTCGACCTGGTGCCGCAACCCGCCGGATTGCTTGCAGGGAACCGTCATTGCGAGCAGCCGGCCGGAACGGGTCAGATAACCCGTGAGCAGGACAAGGCAATACACGGCCATCAGCAAAGGCAGCAGTGGGTGAAGCATGGGAGCGATTGTCATTAAGATAGTTGCTTGTTTTTTAATTGACTGAAATGCATGGAGAATGTTGGTGCTACCTGCGGCCAACATCTCCCCGGTAAATTGGTTTGTCTCGGGAAATCCTGAGC
>JAQBDO010000291.1:0-4371 GCA_032124375.1 Gammaproteobacteria bacterium | reverse complement strand
TGGCAGTAGTCGACGAAGAACCGAAAATCATCGGGCTCGCCAAAGCGGCTGGTGGGTGCAAAGTAACCGGTGGTTTGATATCCCCAGGAGGCATCCAGCGGATGCTCGGTGACGGGTAGCAGTTCAATATGTGTAAAACCTGCCTGGCTGACATATTCAACCAGCGCTGTTGCCAGCTGCCGGTAATTCAGGAAATGGCCGTGTTCGTCACGTCTCCAGGAACCGAGGTGGACCTCATAGACTGACAGGGGCGCATGTCGCCAGTCGGATTGGTGGCGTTGATCCATCCAGGCAGTGTCCTGCCAGTGGTAGACCTGGGCTGATGGTACGCGTGACGCGTTTGCTGGACGCAACTCGAAGTGTTGTCCGTAAGGGTCAGTTTTTAAAAGAATATCGCCTTGTTTTGTGCGTATTTCATATTTGTATGGCTGGCCGACACCCAGTCCGGGGATAAATAGCTCCCACACGCCGCTTCCACCGAGTACCCGCATGGGGTGACAGCGTCCATCCCAGTTATTGAAGTCACCCACGACACTGACACGCTCCGCTGAGGGAGCCCAGAGCGCAAAGCGGACGCCGGGTATACCATCAGCTTGATGTTTATGCGCCCCCAGTATCCGGTATATATGCCAGTGTTTGCCTTCACCAAAAAGATGCAGGTCGTACTCGGATAGCTGCGGCGGGAAGCAGTATGGATCATAGGTGACATGTTCTGCACCATCGCTGTCACGCCATATCAGCCGATAGCGGTCGGGAAGTTGATCGGCAGGGCCGTGCCAGGCGAACAGGTCGGTGTTACCCATGCGCTGTAATGATGCACCGTTTTCTGCGATACGTACCCAGGCTGCGCCGGGTATCAGGGCGCGAACCAGCACCTCACCGGAAAATCGATGTTTCCCAAGCAGTGAGAACGGGTCGTGATGACGAGTTTCCAGCAGACGCTGGATGCTGGTAGATATTTCAGATAGCTGTGGCTTGTGTGTGTCAGTATGCAGCATTGATCAGCCAGTCATGAAACCCTGTTTTAATATCGAAATTTTTCTACCCGGTAACTATACAGTTAAAGGTTGTGGCCATACAATACATGCAACTTTTCATTGTCAGGACAGCCCAGAGTACATATCCGCTTAATGCCAGCCAACAACACCCAATACTCTGACCGCCGCCTGAATCGCAGTACCCTGGCCCTGATACTCGCAGGTGGACGCGGTTCACGTCTGCGGCAATTGACGCTGTGGCGGGCCAAACCTGCAGTCCCCTTTGGCGGTAAATTTCGCATTATTGATTTCCCGTTATCCAATTGCCTGAATTCCGGCATCCGCATGATCGGCGTTTTGACTCAGTACAAGGCGCACTCCCTGATACAGCACATACAGCAGGGCTGGAGTTTTCTGCGTGGCGAGTTCAAGGAATTCATCGAGTTGTTACCTGCACAACAGCGTATACAGGATTCCTGGTACTCGGGTACGGCTGATGCCGTCTACCAGAATCTCGATATTATCCGCACACACAAGCCTGAGTTCGTGCTGATTCTGGCCGGCGATCATGTCTACAAGATGGATTACGGACCCATGATTGCACAGCATGCCGTCTCGGGTGCAGATATGACAGTGGGTTGTATTGACGTGCCAATCAAGGAGGCCAGGGCCTTCGGTGTGCTGTCCGTTGATGGTGAGGGACGCGTCACAGATTTTATGGAAAAACCATCGGAGCCACAGGCCATCGCCGGTAATCCTGACCTTGTACTGGCCTCCATGGGCATCTACGTTTTTAATACTGCTTTTCTTTACGAACAGCTGATCAAGGATGCCGATTCAACCTATTCAACGCATGACTTTGGTCATGACATCATCCCGCAGCTGATTAAAAAATACCGGGTTTTCAGTTATTCATTCAGAGACTCGCATCTCGGGCACGCCGCTTACTGGCGTGATGTCGGTACCATTGATGCTTTCTGGCAAGCGAATCTCGAGTTGATCGATGTGCTTCCGGAGCTGAATCTTTATGATGAAAACTGGCCGATCTGGACATATCAGGAACAGCTGCCGCCTGCCAAGTTTATCTTTGATGATGATGACCGGCGGGGTATGGCACTTGACTCGATGGTCTCTGGTGGCTGTCTCATTTCGGGTGCCACGGTGCGTCATTCGCTACTGTTCTCAAATGTGCGGGTTAACTCCCATGCGCTGCTGCGGGACGTGGTGGTCTTGCCCAATGTCAAGATAGGCCGAAGTTGTCGTATTACCAAAGCGGTCATTGACAAGTGGTGCGACATTCCCGAGGGCACTGTCATCGGGGAAGATCCCGAGCATGATGCAGAACGTTTCCATGTTAGCCCGGGAGGTGTGGTGCTGGTAACGCCCGAGATGCTCGGACAGGAAATCCATCATGTCCGCTGAGTCTCCGCTGAACATCGTTATCTGCTGGCACATGCATCAACCGCAGTACTGTGATCAGATCAGCGGCACCTATCAATTACCCTGGACTTACCTGCACGCCACCAAAGACTACATTGATATGGCGGCGCATCTTGAAGCGGTGCCGGAATCCAGGGCGGTGGTCAACTTTGCCCCTGTTCTGCTCGAACAGTTGTCAGATTATGCCGGCCAGGTGAATGGTTTCCTGTCCGAGCACAAGGGGCTTCGTGACCCGTTACTGGCGGCACTGGTGTGTCCCGTGATGCCCGCCCACAAGGAGCAGCGCATGGCACTGGTGAGTGCCTGTTTGCGCGCCAATGAACTGCGCTCTATAAAGCGTTTTGAGCATTATCAGAAGCTTGCCGAAATGGCTGGCTGGTTTCAGGCGCATCCTTCTGGCATGTTGTATGTCAGTGATCAGTTTATTACCGATCTGCTGGTGTGGTATCACCTTGCCTGGATGGGAGAAACGGTTCGGCGTAACAATGATCTGATCCAGCAGCTGATGGAAAAGGGCACGGGGTTCACGCTGCATGACCGGCGGCAATTGCTGAAATTGATCGGTGAGCTGCTGTCCAGTGTTATTGACCGCTACCGGAAGCTGGCAGAAAATGGTCAGGTGGAGCTGTCCATGTCGCCGTATGCGCATCCCATTTTGCCCCTGTTGCTTGATGTTGAAACGGCACGTGATGCCATGCCGGATGTCTGCATGCCGCAACTAAAAAATTATCCCGGAGGAGAGGAACGCGTCGACTGGCACATCAGGGAAGGCCTTGCCACGTTTCAACAGTACTTCGGAAAGCGCCCGGCAGGTTGCTGGCCGTCGGAAGGCGGAGTCAGTGCTGCAGCCTTGCACAAACTGGAAGAATACGGGTTTAGCTGGGCAGCCAGCGGCGAATCTGTGTTTCGCCACAGTCAGGCAAATGAGGAAAATACCTCGTTGGCCGGTAGCAGTCTGTATCAGGGGTTTACTACCGAGGGCGGTAAGTTGGCCTGTTTTTTTCGGGATGACGGGCTTTCTGATCTCATCGGCTTTACCTACTCCGACTGGCATGCCGATGACGCGGTGGGTAACCTGATTGACCATCTGGAGAATATTGCTGCCAGTACCCGGGGTCAGGATAGCCCTCTGGTTTCTATTATTCTCGACGGAGAGAATGCCTGGGAGCATTTCCCGGATAATGCATACCACTTCCTTAATACCCTGTACCAGCGCTTGTCTGAACATAAAGGTCTGAAAATGACAACCTATTCAGAGTACCTGGCGACTGCTCCCAGGTTGACTGATATCAAACGGATGGTCAGTGGCAGCTGGGTATACGGGACATTTTCAACATGGATTGGTGACAAGGACAAGAACCGCGGCTGGGACATGCTGGGTGATGCGAAAAAAACATTTGATCAGGTTGTGGCTGGAAACAAACTCAATGGCGACCAGGTGCTGGCAGCCCAGTGCCAGCTATCTATCTGTGAAGGATCTGACTGGTTCTGGTGGTTCGGGGATTATAATTCTGCCGATACCGTGAGTGATTTCGAACGTCTGTACCGAATGCATCTCTCTAATCTTTACACCATGCTGGGGGAAGATCCGCCCGAATATTTAACCCTGGTATTTGCACACGGCGGCGGTAGCCCGGCACAGACCGGCGTTATGCGCAAAGGCAAGTACAACGGCTGATCGCCGTATACGCGCCTGGTGCAAAATTTCCTGACACAGCGCCGAGCGGGTGTACTACTGCACCCGACATCATTACCTGGAAAACGTGAGCAGGGTGACCTCGGGCAGGAAGCACGTCGCTTCATTGATTTTCTGCAGGCATCCGGACTGTCGGTCTGGCAAATGCTGCCGCTGGGGCCGACACATGCTGACGGCTCACCCTACCAGTGCCTCTCGGTGCATGCGGGTAACGAGGCACTCATCAATATTGATGACCTTGTTGAAAAAGGCTGGCTG
>JAQBDO010000290.1:0-2600 GCA_032124375.1 Gammaproteobacteria bacterium | reverse complement strand
GGCAATGGTAAAGGCGGCACTTGAATATTACTTCAATTGTGCGGACGAAAAGCAGGGCTTGACGTCCCTGCATCAACGGGCATTATTTGACAGTTTGTTGCAGGAGCAGCCGGTGACCCGGGCAGAGCTGGAAGCCGCCATGACAGCAGACAGCCACGAATGATCGTGACAAACAGCAGCAGGGGTATGCGAACTCTGTGATGCGGCAGGGTTTGTGTTGTTACTTATTGGGGCTCTTCCCCTGATCGAGTGGGTAGATTACCGTGGTAGGGCTGAATTCATGCAGCCAACGGGCATGTTACGACTGCGCAGCCAGCACAGCCCACGAGCAAATAACACTGGTCGAATACCCGATAAAGCACCGGGCACAAGTGAATTCGCCCCTGCCGTTTTGCTAACAGCAGCAATGCATTTTGTCTAAATGGCCGATTCAATCAGTGGCAGAGCCTTTATTGGAAGGCCGTGTTATTTGCTCCATTCCTCGAGGGCAGCAATAATCTTTTCAGCCTGATCCTTGCTGGAGATGTTGAATTTCGACTTTGGCTGGTACTGGCCGTTGCGCTTCTGGTAGCGGCGAATGGAGTACTTGTCCGGGCCGTATTCTTCCTTGCTGCGGTTCCAGTCCTGGTAACGGTAAATCACGGTTGACCAGGCACCCTTGGTCAGTACCTTCTTGTCCAGTTCCTTAACCGTCTCAATACCGTCTTCTTCGTATGTGATCGTCAGATCTTCTACAGTTTCAGCCATGCTACTCTCCAGTCGTTTTTGTATCTTGGTGTGATTTACTGCGGGCCATCATACGGATTTATGCAAGCGGCGGAAGTCCCGTTAACAAGGGGCTGATTTTTCAGGGTATGATCAAGCGGTTTTAGACCTACTACCTACTATAAGGATTGCGCAGGTGACTGAATATCTCTCTGCCCCGGTTCCCCGGACGAATATGCCGGGGGGGCTCCCCTATATTATTGCCAATGAGGCGGCGGAACGCTTCAGCTTCTACGGCATGCGGGCCATCCTGGTGGTGTTCATGACCCGGTACCTGCTGGATTCCAGCGGTCTGCCGAGTGTGATGTCGGAAGCGGATGCCAGGGGCTGGTATCACCTGTTTGTCTCGGCGGTGTATCTCACCCCCTTGCTGGGTGCACTCATTGCCGATGGCCTGCTGGGGAAATTCCGCACCATTATCCTGTTGTCGCTGGTGTATTGTGCCGGCCACTTTGTGCTGGCGCTGGACGACACGCGTTGGGGACTGGCCGTCGGCCTTGGCCTGATCGCACTCGGTGCCGGTGGCATCAAGCCCTGTGTGTCGGCACACCTCGGCGATCAGTTCGGCAGTTCCAACCAGAGCCTGCTGGCGCGTGCTTTTTCCTGGTTTTACTTTGCCATCAACCTTGGTGCCTTTGTTTCCAGCCTGGCGACACCGTGGTTATTGCAGTATTACGGCTCTGCCGTTGCCTTTGGCCTGCCCGGGGTGTTGATGTTGCTGGCAACGCTGATTTTCTGGGCAGGACGCTACCGCTTTGTACATGTGCCACCCGGCGGTCGCCGTTTCCTTAAAGAAGTATTCAGTCGCACCGGGCTGGGTGCGCTGGGGCGCTTGACCGTGGTGTATCTGTTCATTGCCGTGTTCTGGGCGTTGTTTGACCAGACCGGTTCGTCGTGGGTGCTGCAGGCAGAAAAAATGGACCTGCGGCTGCTTGGTACGGAACTGTTGCCGGCACAGATTCAGGCGGCCA
Organism: Gammaproteobacteria bacterium; assembly: GCA_032124375.1. Lineage (GTDB taxonomy): Bacteria > Pseudomonadota > Gammaproteobacteria > UBA9214 > UBA9214 > UBA9214. Next base: position 864 of record JAQBDO010000290.1, on the reverse strand, counting down.
ACCCCTTGCTGGTGATGTTGCTGATACCGCTGTTTTCCTATGTGGTCTACCCGACCATCGACCGGTTCTTTCCGCTGACACCGTTACGCAAAATCGCCATTGGCCTGTTTGTAGCGTCGGTGGCCTTTGCCATCCCGACAGGCGTGCAGTTGTCGATTGACCAGGGTGGTACTCCATCGATTGCCTGGCAGTTACTTGCCTATATTGTATTGACATCGGCTGAAGTGATGGTGTCGATCACTTGCCTGGAATTTTCCTACACGCAGGCGCCCAGGACCATGAAGTCTTTTGTGATGGCCTTCTTTATGCTGTCGATCTCGTTGGGCAACCTGTTTACCAGTGCCGTCAATTTTATTATTCAGAATCCGGATGGCAGCAGCCTGCTGGAAGGCGCTGATTATTTTCTGTTCTTTACTGCGTTGATGGCCGGCACCGCCGTACTGTTTATGCTGCTGGCGCGTTTTTATCGCGGGCAAACCTACATCAATGAAGAGCAAGTGGCCACGGCGTAATGCGGGTACTGCTGCTCTCTCCCTATGATGCACACAGCCACCGGCGCTGGCGCAAGGGACTGGTCGCTGCGTTTCCTGACTGGCAGTGGAGCGTGCTTACCCTGCCGCCGCGATTTTTTCTCTGGCGCGTGCGCAGTAACAGCCTGACATGGGCGCTAACGGAGCGGGATACGCTGCAGCAGTCCTTTGATGTGCTGATCGCAACCTCAATGACCGACCTGTCGGCATTGAAAGGGATGGTGCCGTCACTGGCAAATGTACCGTCGCTGGTGTACTGCCATGAAAACCAGTTTGCCTACCCGGATCGTCGGGAGCAGCAACGTAACGAACCCATGGTCATCAGTCTGTATAC
>JAQBDO010000289.1:0-3638 GCA_032124375.1 Gammaproteobacteria bacterium | reverse complement strand
TTACACATAATTAAAATCACGTACTCTACGCAGTTTTTCTCAGGAAACGCGAACCTCTACTTTGGATCGGCTATCTCCATAGATAGCCTAGCCCGGGAAGGTCCGACTACAGCACTTTCAAGACGCACAATGGATTAACATTGGATGTCTGATTTGTGGGGCAAACCGGACATCTGAGTACATTAGTCAGCATTTGCCATTCAAGGTCTGGCACCCCGAAAGTCTCCGTCCAGAGCCCGGTCCGGGAACAACCGTTTACAGTACATTCGAGACGCCCCCAAATACCTGGGGCGGTGACTTGCTGCAAATTGCTGCGGGTGTTAAACACGGCGCGCTCAGAAACCACCGCCCGTGCGAAAACCACCACCACCCAATCCGCCGCGTCGTCCTGCCCGTGTAGCGCCGCCCCCAAAGCCACCACGACTCAATCCTCCACTGAAGCCGCCACGTCTCCCGCCCCATACGGTACCACGCCCGAATCCGCCGGAGCCAAAGGTGGGATCGGTTCGCTGCGGGCGGTAGCGCTGTTGCTGTTCCAGCACCCGCCACAGGCTATCACGATCGAGCCTGCCGTTAATAAAGTTGCTCAACATGGCTGCGATCAGGGTACCGTCGGAGAAGCTGTAACCTGCCTGATCGTAACGACGATGCCTGAAGTCGGCACGTAATGATTCGAGCTCCTGAAGTTTTTTGTGTTGTTGATGCAGCGCACTTTTCAGCTCCTTGAGCGAGGATTCCAGTTGCTGCACCTGCTGTTCACCTTCGAACAGCCGATTGACAATCAGATCATCATCCGGAAACGGCGTTGCCATGGCATCACGTCGCAGCTCCTGCATATCATCACGCTGTAATTCAGAGGTCACATAATCAACCGCTTTCCGGTAGCCCTCATCCTCACCTGCAGCAAAGTCTTCCTTGTGTTTCAGAAGTTGCTGATAGCGCCCGGTGGCCGCCTCAATGCGGGTATCAATCGACTCCAGGCCGGCCTGTTCTTTATCCCTGGCTGCCTCCAGGTCGGCTATGCCATCCGCCCTGCGGGCTTTTTCGTCGAGCTCGCGCAGCGCCTCAAAGGCTGCCTCGGCAGCACGCTTTTTTTCGTCGGCATGCTCGCGCAATCGTACCGGTATCTCCTGCAGGCGGGCATAATTGGCGCGGGCATCTGCAAAGCCGATAACATGCGCCACTTTGCCATCCAGCCAGCGGGTGACAGGCCATGCCCGGTATCGGGGTGTGCCGTAGTGGCGCCCCCACAGGTACATGAACAGTGTGTCGTCGGTGTATGACCGCCCTTTCTCATCCTTTTCCTGCTCACTGTGGACGGCCTTGTCTTCGGCATGCATCGCAATACGCCCGGCTTCCCGGACGCGCTGCTCCTGAGCCACATAGTCGGTGTCCGCATCCAGGCGCGTCTGTGTTGCAGCTTCCGCGATATCCAGGACTTCAGCGGCTTGTTCCAGTGCCTGGCGCTGGTTTTCGCGTTGCACCTCAAGGACAGTACGTTCATCCTGCAGCGCAATCATCCGGGCATCCAGTTCCGCCTCGGCGGACCTGCGCGCCTCGAGCGCAGCCACCACCTGTTTAGTAACGACATCGATACTGGAGATCATGCTGCCTGCGGCCATCATATCGACCCTCAGGCGGGCCAGCTCACGATAGTCTGCAACGCGCTCCTGTTGCTGTTCCAGCAGCTGCCTGCTGACTTCGGCTATCTGTCTTTCTGCAGCGTCAATACTGCCGCGCTCGTTGCCGAGTGACTCGTCGATAAAACCAAGCGCATTTCTTCCGCTGATCATTTCAGTGTTCTCACCATTGGGTTATAGCTGCCCCGGTTGTGGAAATCAGGTAATCGGGTTGCAGCTGACCACTTTGCTTCACCCCGAACTTACGCTGCTGGATGATGCCATCGTCCTGCTTGTCTGCTGCTATGCGCTGGAACACATCTTCTGCCACCCGCAGCCCCCATTTTGAAACGTATTCAATCTGACCGGACTCCTCGTTGACAACCGGCACCTGCAGCAACCTGCCATCGGCGGATAATGCCTCGACGATGATGTAGTAGTTGCGTGCATCGGGATTCGCTTCGGGTACCCGCCACACACCCGACTGTTCACCCGGGCGTGACACTATCTGCAAGGTATAGGCCTGCTCCACTGTATTGCGCAGGTCCTGCAGCGACTCGAGCGCCAGCTGGGCACTGTCTTCGTCGCCACTCTGCAGGGCGCTTGTTGCAGCCCTGTAGAGTTGTTGCGCCTGTTGCCCGGCCTCCTCACTTTTCGCCACCTCAACCACGGACCGGTATGCCGACTCCAGCCTTTCGGGCAGTTGGGCACGGGGTACGACAACCATGAAGTAGTAGGCAATCCAGGCAAGCAGCAACACGGCAAAGCCGCTGAGAACCCATTTACCCCAGCGGGCACGAGTGACATAGAGATGTGCCAGTCGTGTGGCGAAACTCTTCGGCGGGGACTTGTAAACAAAGCGCTCTTCCCTGAGCGCCGCCACACCTTCTTCCAGCACATGGTCCGGCACCTCAATACCCTGGGCAGCATAGATCTTGTGAAGACGCTGCTTCAGATCCTGCTCACGACCTTCGCTGTCGTATTCCCTCTCCACCAGGCGCTGCCGGCGGCGCAACGTATCGACCACATCCATCGCCAGCATCACCTCGTCCAGAGGCTGCTTGTCTTGCAGCTGCAGCTCTCCCGCGGCGATCGTTGTTATGCTCTCCGCTGTCATTCAGCGCTGACCACAAGCCCCTTGCCCTCCTCGGCAAGGCGTGCAAGATTGCGCTTGCCCTCCTCAACAGCAATACGGATTTCTTCCGCATTGGCGGTACTCTGCACACGCATCTCTTCTATGATCTCGCGCGAGCGTGTCTGCCAGGCCACCACCGAATCAACGAGCTTCTTGACAGCATCTGCGCGTACCGTCGGGCCATATCCCGCCCTGACGGCCGCCTCCTGTACCTTGCCACCGATCTCGGCGAGGTCCTCAAGGGAGCGACTGACGCCTTCTTTCATGGCTTCCACCGTCTGGGTCCCTTCATGCAAACCAAACATCCCGGTAAAAGAGGCTGACAGTGCTGTCAGGACGACCTCGTTGGTGCTGAAGAAACTCACCGCCTGGGAATAGACACGTTCCTTGGCATTGGTGGTTTGTAACAGCCGCGCCATGACGACCTCGGAGGTGTGGTAGCTGATGGTAAGGTTGTCAGACAGGTCCTTGGCAATCTGGTAGCGTTTTTCCTCGTTTTGCAGGGCACGGACGGCTTCGTCACGTGCCATCTCCAGCCTGGCACGCTCGACGACATCCTCACCCTGAAAGCCTTCTACCGTTTTCATGGCCGCGTTAACGCCTTCCCTGGCAGCACCCAGCCTGGCCTCTGCCTTCTCCAGCACCTCCAGTGACATCACCTCCGATTGCTTGAGCGCACCCCGAAAGTCCTGGTAGGACTCGAGTATCTTTTGTTCGCGCTGAATCTGGTCGTAGGTGGCAGCCGTTACATCCAGGTAGGTGTCCTTTATCTTGTCAAAACGCGCGGCGATATCGCCGCGGGTCACTTTCATCCACACATTGGAAATACGTTCGAAGGTATCCAGCTTGCCATCGCCAATCTGCTCGACCATTTTCCTGGAATC
>JAQBDO010000288.1:0-7561 GCA_032124375.1 Gammaproteobacteria bacterium | reverse complement strand
GGGCTGATCGAGAATGTCTATATCCTGAAGATCATGAATATGGACAATATCGAACATCAGTACGACTTGCAGGTGTCGGGTATCCCGGGTCTGTCGTTGCACAAGGATATTGCTGTTATACGTGTTGATTCAGGCGGTATTCTGGAGTTGCCCGTGCGGTTGCGCGCCGATGAGGCTGATCTTGAGGAGCGTAGTAACGATGTCGTGTTTGAGCTGGTTGCCACCGATAATGATGCGTTGGCGGCTCGTGAGGATGCGCGGTTTTTGGGGCCGCAGTAATTAGCCTGTTGGTTTCGCCCTGAAGGGCGAGATACTTTTCTTTGCTCCGCCAAAGAAAAGTATCCAAAAGAAATGCGGCCCGATGGCTTGCCCGCTAATGCGGGTACCCTGCGCTTCTCGGTATTTTGAGCGCTCGCCGAACTCGCAGAATTTGCTGCGCCTCCGGCTGGCAAACCCAGCTCGACACAGCGGCTCGCTGGCTCTCAAAATACCTGCGATGCTCGGCTGCGCCAACGGTGTTGGGGTAAGACAATCCCGGCCCCGTTGCACTCACTGAGTACCGCAGCCAATCAGGGAACAGGCGCGCGCCCTGTTTGAGGCAAGGATTATGAGGGCGGCAAGCCGACCTCATAATCCTCCGAGTTGCGCGCGGCCCCGGATTGGCGAGGAACGCAGGGCATCGGCGTCAGCCGATGAGTGCGCCGGGTGCCATTCTCTTTGGCTACTTTCTCTTGGGCAAGCAAGAGAAAGTAGCTCGCCCTTCAGGGCGAAACCTGTACTTACAGGCTGCCGACTAAATTTAATCTGGAAAACTGAATGAACCTGGAATGTAACCCCACCTATATGAATACACACGAACCAAAGCTCCCCTGGTACCGCGAACCCTGGGTGTGGCTAATGATCGCATTGCCAATGTCTGCTGTTATTGGCGGAATCATCACCATCTACCTGGCGGTCTCGACCAGTGACGGACTGGTGGTTGACGATTATTATAACCGTGGCAAGGCCATCAATATGGATCTCGCTCGTGACGCTGCGGCAGCGCATTATCAACTCAGCGCAAGTATTGACATTAACTTGCGTGATAACCGCATGCAGTTGCAGTTACAGGGCGTGCAAATTGAATTCCCGAAGCAAGTGAAATTTTCTCTGTTGCACCCGACGCAAGACGGTTATGACCAGGTGCTGCTGCTGCAGCATGCCGGTGATGGCGTCTACTACAGCGATATTGATGAGGTGGCGCGCGGTAACTGGTACCTGCAACTGGAGGCCGATGACTGGCGCCTGTCAGGTAGTATGCAGATGCCGCAGACGGAAACGACCGTGTTGGTGCCACTGGATGTGACGGTGCAGGAGAAGTAGTTCTGCAGGTCGGGTTAGCCCGAAGGGCGTAGACCTGCATTTAATAGTAATGAAACAGTCAATCGATAAAAGTAGCTGATAATCCAAATGAACCTTGAATCCGTAGGCGCCGCTTTTCTGGTAGGGCTGCTCGGCAGTACCCATTGCTTTGGCATGTGTGGCGGCATTGTGGGCGTGTTGAGCTCGGGATTGTCGCTGGAGTTGCAGGCATCGCGTGGACGTCTTGTTGCAGCACAACTGGCTTACAACAGCGGCCGTATCAGCAGCTATGTCATTGCCGGTACCTTGCTCGGGCTGTTTGGTCAGCAGTTGGGTGAGTTGGGGATGCTGCAAGGTATGCCCGTGGGTCGTATTGTTGGCGGTGTCATCATGATTTTGTTTGGCATCTACCTGGCGGGGTGGTGGCACAGTTTGCTGTGGCTGGAAAAGGGCGGTGCATATCTGTGGAAATATATTGAGCCGCTGGGGCGACGTTACATTCCGGTGCGCACCGTCGGTCATGCCTTCCTGCTGGGGCTGGTCTGGGGCTGGTTACCCTGCGGTATGGTCTATGCTGTGCTGACGCTGGCGCTGGCCAGCGGATCGGCTGTAGAGGGTGGTGCGCTGATGCTGGCTTTTGGACTTGGCACTCTGCCTGCCTTGCTGACCATGGGGCTTGCCTTTAATACCCTTGGCCGCTTCCTGCAGAATCCCCGGGTGAGATTGCTGGCCGGTATCGCCGTCATTTTTCTGGGAATTTTTTTGCTGGTTGCGAATCCGCTTGGACACGGGCATCATGCCCACCCCCATTCGCACTGACCCGCTGATTTCGCACTAAAATCGGGTGTCCAGGTCAATATTAGAGACACTATATATAGTGATTAATTATATACTGTTTTTGTCCTTAAAGGCTCCATTTTTTATTCTTTAAAATAGTATAAGTTACTGTAATAGTTAGTTATTTATACCCGTATAAAATAAACTTGACAGGCCGCGTCCAGCGGCATAACCTTTTTGACCAGAACACAACATGTAGTGTTTCCTGGAAATCCGGAATTTCTACAGACAAGGCCCTCGCGAGCACCACCGGCAAGCGGCAGCAAAGACAGCAATTCTAACAAGAACTTAAAAAAATTCAGGGGGAGGATAATCAGCGTATGACTACAATCGCGCATCTAGAAACAGTACCCACCAGCGTCGCAGACATTCCGCTGCAGGCAGCATCGCAGGATATCTGGGAGACCAAGTATCGGCTCAAGGCGAAAGATGGTACGCCAGTCGATGCGACTATCGATTCAACCTACCAGCGCGTTGCCCGGGCGCTGGCTGATGTAGAGCAGACGCCGGAACTGCGCGAACTCTGGTACCGGGAATTTTTGTGGGCATTACGGCATGGCGCCATTCCGGCTGGCCGTATCACCTCCAACGCCGGTGCGCAGGAACACAAGCCGGCAACATCAACCATCAACTGCACGGTATCCGGTACGGTGCGGGACTCCATGGATAATATTCTCGACAAGGTACACGAAGCCGGTCTGACGCTGAAAGCCGGTTGCGGTATTGGCTACGAGTTTTCCACGCTGCGACCGAAGGGTGCCTATGTGTCCGGTGCCGGTGCCTATACCTCCGGCCCGCTGTCGTTCATGGATATCTACGACAAGATGTGTTTTACCGTGTCCTCGGCCGGTGGCCGCCGTGGTGCGCAGATGGCAACCTTTGATGTCGGGCATCCGGACGTGATGGATTTTATCCGTGCCAAGCGTGAAGACGGCCGATTGCGCCAGTTCAACCTGTCGTTGTTGATTACCACCGAGTTCATGGATGCGGTCAAGAATGATATCGACTGGAAGCTGGCCTTTCCGCTTGATCGCAGTGAGCTGGATGAGGGTATTGACCTGCATGACACGGACCAGGTGATCTGGCGTGAATGGCCCTACAAGGGTGAATACATCACCAATAATGCCGGCCTGGTCGCGTGCAAGATCTACAAGACGGTGCGTGCACAGCGCTTGTGGGACCTGATCATGGCGTCCACCTATGATTTCGCCGAGCCCGGTTTTATCCTGATCGACAAGGTCAACGAGATGAACAATAACTGGTTCTGCGAGAATATTCGCGCGACCAATCCCTGCGGCGAGCAGCCGCTACCGCCGTATGGTTCCTGCCTGCTGGGCTCGGTCAACCTGACCAAGTTTGTGCGTAACCCGTTCACCGAGCGGGCTGAATTCGACTGGGATGAGTTCCGCAAGACCGTCGCCATTTTTACCCGCATGCTCGATAACGTCGTTGAGATCAACGGCCTGCCGCTGGAGGGGCAGCGCGAGGCCATCATGCATAAGCGCCGTCATGGTATGGGTTTTCTTGGCCTGGGTTCGACGGCCACCATGTTACGCATGAAGTATGGCGAGCGGGCATCACTCGATTTTACCGAACGTGTCAGTCGCGAACTGGCAGTGACCGGCTGGGAAGTGGCGCTGGAGCTGGCGAAAGAAAAGGGTCCTGCACCGATCATGGAAGAGGATTTTGAAGTCACCGAAGAGATGTTGCGCAAGCGCCCGGAAATGCGTCGTGACGGTTATCTGCCGGGAGATACGGTGAAGGGCAAGGTGTTGCATGCAAAGTACAGTCGCTATATGCAGCGTGTTGCCGAAGTGATGCCCGAGCTGGTAAAAGAGCTGGCCGAAACCGGCGCGCGTTTTACGCACCACAGTTCGATTGCGCCGACCGGCACCATTTCACTGTCACTGGCCAATAACGCCAGTAACGGTATTGAGCCGAGCTTTGCGCATCATTACTTTCGTAATGTCATTCGTGAAGGTCGCAAGACCAAGGAAAAGGTTGATGTGTTTTCGTTTGAATTGCTGGCTTACCGCGAACTGGTGAACGCGGATGCCACTGCCAGCATGGAAGGCGATGACAATGTGCTGCCGGATTACTTTATATCGGCAGACAATGTGGTGCCCCGGCAGCATGTTGATATCCAGGCGGCCGCGCAGAAGTGGGTGGACTCGTCGATTTCCAAAACGGCCAACGTACCAACGGATTACCCCTACGCTGATTTCAAGGATATTTACCGTTATGCCTACGAGCAGGGCCTGAAGGGCTGTACCACCTTCCGTTTTAACCCGGAGGCCTTTCAGGGTGTGTTGGTGAAAGGCGAGGACCTGGAGAAGACGCTGTATGAATTTACGTTGGAAGATGGCGCCAAGGTCAGCCTGAAGGGCAACGAGGAAGTTGAATACGATGGCGAGATGCACACGGCTGCAAATCTCTACGATGCCCTGAAAGAAGGCTACTACGGCAAGTTCTGACTTGATTTTAAAGACAGTCCTGGCCGGATATCCACGAATACGCAGGAGTAGAACATGGCAATACGCATAGAACAGAAGATTGTTGGTTACAACATCGGAAACAATGAAGCGACAAATGCAGCACCGGCAGAAGCCACGCCTGCCGCTGCCAGCGACCTGCACGAAGACAACGTGGTGCAGCTGCATGAAAAGCTGGAGCGCCCGGAGATGCTCATTGGTTCGACCTACAAGGTGAAGACGCCGCTGTCCGAGCATGCCCTGTACGTCACTATTAATGACATTATTCTCAATCATGGTACTAATCACGAATTGCGGCGGCCGTTCGAGATCTTCATTAACTCCAAGAACATGGACCATTTTCAGTGGATTGTCGCGCTCACACGGATTGTCTCGGCGGTGTTCAGGAAGGGTGGGGATGTCACCTTTCTGGTGGAAGAATTGCGTTCGGTGTTTGATCCGCGTGGTGGCTACTTCAAGAAAGGTGGCAAGTACATGCCGTCACTGGTGGCCGAGATTGGTGATGCCATTGAGTGCCACATGCGCATGATCGGTTTGTTGAAGGATGACGGGCTGGATGAAAACCAGAAGAAGCTGGTGGCCGAGAAGCGTGCCCAGTTTGAGGCGGCTTCAGGGACTGTTGCTAACATTGAGGCCGATGCGGCAAGCGATTTTCCGGAGGGCTCGCAGCTGTGTGTGAAGTGCCATACCAAGGCTGCGATCAAGATGGACGGCTGCCTGACCTGCCTGAATTGCGGTGAATCCAAGTGTGGGTAGTACTTTTGGCCCATTGATTGATGCGGGTTGTTTGACTATAAATATACACAAGGCCTGTGAAAAGTAGCACACGCAGGTGTTGATAAAAATAAACAACTCGCCAGGGCACGGTTGTCGTGGCACAGGAGGCAGAATGTTTCTGCAACAGAAGCCAATACCCGGTTACTGGTACAGTAATTTTTCCGGCCAGTTAATACAGGTGCGGGCTATTGTCTATCTGGCTGGCAAGCGCCGTCGGATCGTGCTGGAAGATATCAGCGGCAAGCGCGAGTTTATTGATATCGAGAGCTGGCACGGTATGGATCTTGTGCTGCATTCTCCGGTTGCCGAGCAATTGCAAGAAGACGTCATTCGCGACATACCTGAATAAATCTGCTCCTCTAGCGTGTCCGATGTTGCAGGAGCAGATTTCCCCGCGATTTGCCTGTTTACCTGATATCACTATCGTCGCCAGCCAGACGCTGATGGCCGTCAGTGGCCAGTGTGACGGGTTCCCCATAAGGCATGGCCGCCATAATTTCGTCAGCCAGGCGTTGTTCCTGCACCAAATCCGAGCTCTGTTTACCGGCGGTTGCTGGTGATGATGTTGAAATAATCGGAATTACTGTCGCAACAGACAGAAAAGAAAGGATATTATTCGGTTTCACAGGTATCGTACGGTTGTCCGGATGTGTGAGCATTCTGGTGCATACGGATAGTATGCCAAGGGGGCAGATCGAGCTGCTCCGCTATCAGGCGAACTGCCTGTAACAGATCGTAAATGACACGCTATGTATCTTGAACATTTCAAGTTGAAGGAACGGCCGTTCTCCATTACGCCTGACCCGCGTTTTCTGTACATGAGTGCGCGTCATCGTGAGGCGCTCGCACACCTGTTGTATGGTCTGGGTGAGGGCGGTGTGTTTGTTCAGCTGACCGGTGAGGTGGGTACCGGTAAGACCACTGTCTGCCGCTGCCTGCTCGAGCAGGTGCCGGAAAATGTTGATATCGCGCTGGTTCTGAACCCCAAGGTCACCTCAACCGAGTTGATTGCCACGGTTTGTGATGAGCTCGGTATTGAATATCCGGCGGACAATATCAGTATCAAGTCATTGACGGATGTGCTGAACCGTTACCTGCTGGATGCCTATGCACGTGGCCGTCGCACAGTGCTGATTATTGACGAGGCACAGAACCTGAGTGCCGATGTACTGGAGCAGGTGCGTCTGCTCACAAACCTGGAAACATCCACGCAGAAACTGTTGCAGGTCATCCTGATTGGTCAGCCGGAATTGCGGAGCTTGCTGGCACGTGATGATATGCGGCAGCTCTCCCAGCGGGTCACCGCACGCTATCACCTCGACCCGATCAGCAGGGATGAGGCAGATGCCTATATCAAACACCGGTTGCAAATTTGCGGCACCACGCAGTCGCTTTTCAACAAGCGCGCCATCGATAGAATTCAGCAATTATCCGGCGGCATACCGCGCCTGATCAATGTCCTGTGTGACCGCTCCCTGCTCGGTGCCTATGTAGAGGGCAAGGCGCAAGTCGACCATAAAGTGGTCAAAAAGGCCGCACATGAAGTGCTGGCCGGGGACGAGAAGACGTCGAAGGGTGGTGGTTTGTTCTGGATAGCGGCCGGTCTGACAGTGCTGCTGCTTGCCTCTCTGGCTGCGATGTTCCAACCCTGGAAGCGGCAGGCAGAGGTTGCTGTTGTCGCACCCGTCATCGGGCGGGCTGTACCGGCAGGCAGTACGCGTCGGGAGAAGTTGCCCGTTGCAACACCGGTTAAGCCTGTTGCTGCACCGGTGGAGCTGTTACCCGAGGTTGTCGTGGAGGCGGTGGAGGCTGAGCCGGGTGACAGGGTCGTGCCGGAACCAGAACAGGAACAGGAACCGGAACAGCCGCCGCAACCAGCCCCCCGTTCGCTGGCCTCTTTGCTGGCGGATACCGACAGTTCCAATTACCGCGCAGCCTGGACAGAATTACTGGCCTTGTGGTCCGTGGTTTTACCCGAAAGCGTAAAACCGGATTTTTGTGATTTTGCAAAGCAGTACGGTTTGTTGTGCATGGTTGAGCAGGGCAACTGGAATACCCTGCGTCAGTTTGATCGTCCTGCCATATTGCAGCTTGTTGCTGCTGATGGTCGTCGG
>JAQBDO010000287.1:0-4677 GCA_032124375.1 Gammaproteobacteria bacterium | reverse complement strand
CAAACATACCCAGCTGCTTTACCAATTATTTGACGGGTACGGTCACTCTTGCACTTCCCTGTGCTTCGCGACACTCGGACATCCTGTCCATCGTCGCCTTGCTCCTTTACCCGTCCTACATACACTCCCACCTGGTTTCTTGAATATTTGACGGGTACGGTCACTCTTGCACTTCCCTGTGCTTCGCGACACTCGGACATCCTGTCCATCGTCGCTTTGCTCCTTTACCCGCCCTACAGCCACGGCAACCAACCGTAGGACGGGTAAAGCGCAGCGTACCCGTCAATATATATCCGCCGTCAGGGCAACGTCGACTCATCAAATTGCTGTTTATCCACCTTTAAATAGGCCACACCCTCCTCGGCCACCACCACCGCTTCCGCCACCCCGGCGAGCCCGGTCAGTTGCCGACTCAGTTTCGCAGCATCCACCGCAGCTTCAGTGACCGCTATCCTGTATATATAGGTACCGAGCTTTTCCGGCCGCGACATGGAAAGCGCCAACAGCAACCACAACAGTGCGCCACCAGCACTGACTATAAAGATGGCATGCAAACCATACAGTCCGTGCAACACCCCGCCCAGACTGCCACCCAGAAACACACCACCAAATTGTGAACTGGAATAAAAACCCATGGCAGTACCACGGCAATCTGCCGGCGCCACCCGCGAGACCAGCGAAGGCAACATGGCTTCCAGCAGGTTAAAGGCGGTAAAAAACACGAACAGCATAAACACTACACCGGCCACCGACACCGGCATAAAGAACAGCCCCAGTTCCGCAACCAGCAACAGGGTAACGGCAAACAGAAACACCGGTTTGATATGGCCCTTGCGCTCTGCCTGGATAATCAGCGGTAACATGGCCAGCACCGAACACACCAGCACCGGCAGATACACCTTCCAGTGGTGGCTGGCGGCAATGCCCGCCTCGTCGCGCAACACCAGTGGCAATACCACGAAACTGGCGGTGAGAATGGTATGCAACATCAGGATGCCGAAATCGAGTCGCAACAAGTCAGGGTTGCGCAGCACCCGGCCAAACTGTGCCGGAATGGCTTCGGCTTCGCGGTGCAGACGCGTCACCTCCGGGGTTGGCACCAGATAAATGATCACCCCGATACCCGCTACTGCCAGCACAGCCGTTAGCGCAAAGATACCCGGCACACCCACCCAGTGATTCAGCAGCGGCCCAAGAATCATGGCCGCCGCAAATGACAGGCCAATACTCATACCGATCAACGCCATAGTCTTGATGCGGTGCTGCTCGCGAGTGAGATCCGCCGCCAGCGCCATGATCGCCGCCGCAATCGCACCGGCACCCTGCAGAAAACGGCCGATGATCACCATAGCAATGGTGTCAGCCGAGGCCGCCACCAGGCTACCCAACGCAAATATCACCAGTCCGCCGATAATGACCGGCTTGCGGCCGATGCGGTCGGACAATAACCCTGCCGGGATCTGCAGCAGTGCCTGGGTCATGCCATAGGCACCAATGGCCAGGCCGGTCAGCGCCGGGGTCACGCCCTCAAGGTCTGCGGCATACAACGCAAATACCGGCAAAATCATGAATAAACCCAGCATGCGCAGCGCGTAAACGCTTGAAAGAGAAAGCGCTGTGCGCAATTCGACACGGCTCATGCCAGTGTCCAGCTTATCCTGCTGACTCACTATTTACAGCACCTCATTATCTATAGTTGGGAAAACGCAGTATATTAGCAGGTTGCCCGCTAACAGGTAGAGATTCGATGGACACTATTCATATCCGGGGTGCCCGCACCCACAATCTGCAAAACATTGACCTGGACCTGCCGCGGGACAAGTTGATCGTGATTACCGGCCTGTCAGGCTCCGGCAAGTCCTCGCTGGCCTTCGATACCATTTACGCCGAGGGTCAACGCCGCTACGTTCAATCGCTGTCGGCCTATGCGCGCCAGTTTCTGTCGATGATGGAAAAACCGGACGTCGATCATATCGAGGGACTGTCACCGGCCATCTCGATCGAGCAAAAATCCACCTCGCACAATCCCCGCTCTACCGTTGGTACCATTACGGAAATCTACGACTACCTGCGTCTGCTGTATGCCCGCGTCGGCACGCCGCATTGCCCGGAACACGGCATGGTACTGGAGGCGCAGACCATCAGCCAGATGGTCGACCACGTGCTGTCCCTGCCCGAGGGCAGCCGCCTGTTGCTGCTGGCGCCGGTGGTCGAGGCACGCAAGGGTGAACATGTGCAGGTTCTGGAAGAACTGCGCGCGCAGGGTTTTGTGCGCGCACGTATCGATGGTGAAGTGGTGGAGCTTGATCAGCCGCCCAAACTCGACCTGCGCCGCAAGCACGTCATCGAGGCCGTCGTCGACCGCTTCAAGGTGCACGACGACATGCAACTGCGGCTTGCGGAATCCTTTGAAACCGCACTCAACCTGTCCGACGGGCTGGCGCGCATTGCCTGGATGGACAACAGCGACAACGAGGAACTGCTGTTCTCGGCAAAGTTTGCCTGCGTGCAATGCGGCTATTCTATCAGCGAACTGGAACCGCGACTGTTCTCGTTCAACAACCCGGCCGGCGCCTGCCCGGAATGCGACGGTCTCGGCGTGCGCCAGTACTTCGATCCCGAACGCGTGGTGGCACACCCCGAACTCAGCCTCACCGGTGGTGCCGTGCGTGGCTGGGACCGCCGCAATGCCTATTATTTCCAGCTGATTACCGCGCTCGCCGAACACTACGGTTTTGATATCGACACGCCGTTCGAGCAACTGCCGGAAGACATTCAGGAGATCATCCTGCACGGCAGCAAGGGTGAGATCATCAGCTTCAAATACCTCAATGAGCGGCGCGGCTCTACCGTTCGCAAGCACGCCTTTGAGGGCATCATCTCGAACATGAAACGGCGCTATCACGAAACCGAGTCCAGCACCGTGCGTGAAGAACTGGCGCGTTACCTGAGCACCCGGACCTGCCCGGACTGCCACGGCTCACGGCTGAACCCGGCCGCTTGCCACGTCACCGTTAACGGCAATAACCTGCCGTCAATCACCGCGCTGCCGGTGGGCGCCGCCATGAAACTGTTTTCCTCACTGCAACTGCCGGGGCGCCGTGGTGAAATCGCCGAAAAGGTGCTCAAGGAAGTCAACCAGCGACTGACCTTTCTGGTCAACGTTGGACTCGACTACCTGTCACTGGATCGCAGCGCCGAAACCCTCTCCGGTGGCGAGGCACAGCGCATCCGTCTCGCCAGCCAGATCGGTGCCGGTCTGGTCGGCGTCATGTACATCCTCGATGAACCGTCCATTGGCCTGCATCAGCGTGATAACCAGCGGTTGTTGAATACGCTGATGCACCTGCGTGACCTGGGCAATACCGTCATCGTCATCGAACACGACGAAGAGGCCATCCGCTCCGCTGACTACGTGGTCGACGTCGGTCCCGGTGCCGGCGTGCATGGCGGTCGCATCGTGGCACAGGGCACACCCGCGGAAGTCATTGCCAATAAAAATTCGCTCACCGGACAATACCTGTCCGGGCAACAGACCATCAGCGCACCGGCGCGCAAGATAGAACATGATGCGGACAAACAACTGGTCATCAGGGGCGCGACCGGCAACAATCTCAAGAGCGTCACCGCCGCAATTCCGGTGGGCCTGATGACCTGCATCACCGGCGTCTCCGGTTCCGGCAAATCTACACTGATCAATGACACCCTCTATCGCACCGCGGCACATGTGCTCAACAAGGCATCGACCAGCAGCGCCCCCTGCGAGGCCGTTGAAGGACTGCAACACTTTGACAAGATTGTCGATATCGACCAGAGCCCGATCGGGCGCACGCCGCGCTCCAACCCGGCCACCTATACCGGTCTGTTCACACCGATACGGGAACTGTTTGCCGCGACTCAGGAGGCGCGTTCACGCGGCTATAAACCGGGGCGCTTCAGCTTCAATGTCAAGGGCGGCCGCTGCGAGGCCTGCCAGGGTGACGGCGTCATCAAGGTCGAGATGCACTTCCTTGCGGACATCTACGTGCCCTGCGATGTCTGCAAGGGCAAACGCTACAACCGCGAAACGCTGGAGATTCGTTACAAGGGCAAGAGTATCCATGAAATACTGGCTTTGACGGTCGAAGACGCCCAGCCGTTCTTCAGCGCCATCCCGGCGCTGGCGCGCAAGTTGCAAACGCTGATGGACGTCGGCCTGTCCTACCTGACACTGGGACAGAACGCGACCACGCTGTCCGGCGGCGAGGCACAACGCATCAAGCTGGCACGGGAACTGTCCAAGCGCGACACCGGCAAGACACTCTATATACTGGATGAACCCACCACCGGCCTGCACTTCCACGACATCGCGCAGTTGCTGACGGTGCTGCAGCGGCTGCGCGATCATGGCAACACCATCATCGTCATCGAGCACAACCTCGACGTCATCAAGACCGCCGACTGGATCATCGACCTGGGACCGGAGGGCGGTATTGGTGGCGGCGAGATCGTGGTCGCCGGCACCCCGGAGGATGTCGCTGCTCATGCCGGTTCCTACACCGGGCAGTTTCGCAAGCATACGCTGGAACAGCCACCTGCCGACCGCAAACAGGCAGTACCGGCATGAAAAAGCTGTGGATCAATGACGGGTACGCTAGGCTTTACCCGTCCTACAAAAACATGTCCTCCTTGCAGGAC
>JAQBDO010000286.1:0-3107 GCA_032124375.1 Gammaproteobacteria bacterium | reverse complement strand
TAAGCGGTGGAAGTTTCACTCTGGCAACAGTGTCTGGTTCGCCTTGAAAGCGAGCTGCCAGAGCAGCAATTCAACACCTGGATACGCCCGCTGCATGCCATTGAGAACGGCGACAACCTGCGCCTGCTGGCACCCAACCAGTTTGTTCTCGAGTGGGTACGGAAACACCATTTCGAGACCATCTCGCAAACACTGAATGACCTGGGTCCCCATGCGGCTACCCGGGTTCAGCTTGATATAGGCAGCAGCAAGCATACCCCGGACGCTGCATCGCAGAGCAACAACCAGGTACCCGTGACCAGCGCCTTTTCCTCGCCGCAGCCGGTCACCCACAAAAGCAATATCAACCCTGAATTTACCTTTGAAACCTTTGTCGCCGGCAAATCCAATCAGCTGGCACGTGCGGCTTCCATGCAAGTCGGCGAGAATCCCGGTGGGTCCTATAACCCGCTGTTTATTTACGGTGGTGTCGGTCTCGGCAAAACTCATCTGATGCATGCCATCGGTAACGTGATTCTTGCCAACAAGCCCGGCGCGCGCGTGGTCTATTTACATTCCGAGCGCTTTGTTGCCGACATGGTCAGGGCCTTGCAGCACAACGCCATCAATGCCTTCAAAAATTACTACCGCACTGCTGATGCCCTGCTGATTGATGACATTCAGTTCTTTGCCAAAAAAGAACGCTCGCAAGAAGAATTCTTTCATACATTCAATGCCTTGCTTGAAGGTCAACAGCAGGTGATTCTGACCTGCGATCGCTACCCGAAAGAAGTCGAAGGGCTGGAAGACCGGCTAAAATCCCGTTTCGGCTGGGGCCTGACGGCTGCCATTGAACCGGCCGAACTGGAAACACGCGTCGCCATTTTGATGAGCAAGGCCAGCCAGAATGGTATCGAATTACCCAGCGATGTGGCCTTTTTTATCGCCAAGCATATCCAGTCCAATATTCGTGAGCTGGAAGGCGCCTTGCGGCGTGTCATGGCCAGTGCACGGTTTACCGGCCAGATCATTAATCTTGAGCTCGCAAAAGAGGCCTTGCGTGATTTGCTGGTATTACAGGACAAACTGGTCACTATCAGCAATATTCAAAAAGTCGTTGCCGAGTACTACAAAATACGCGTTGCTGACCTGCTGTCACCGCGTCGCAGTCGCTCGATTACCCGACCCCGGCAGATCGCCATGTCCCTGGCAAAAGAATTGACTACACACAGCCTGCCGGAGATTGGTGATGCCTTCGGCGGCCGTGATCACACCACGGTATTGCATGCGACGCGCAAGGTCGTTGAATTACGTGACAGTGATATGCGCATTAACGAGGATTACAACAATCTGTTGAGAACTATGACAACTTAGCGTGGATATCGTGTGGATAACTTTTTACGCCAAACTTATCCACCGTTATCCACAGCTTTCCAACAAGAGCCCAGAGCGCCTGGCGCCCACTTATCATTACTGCAGGATCTTGATTGTATTATTGTTTATTGAGTTACACACAGAAAAGCGGGTGCTTAATAAACATAACAACTAGAGTAATTAACTTAAAATATAATTTATTAATTATGAAATTCAGCATACAGAGAGAAGCATTATTAAAACCTCTTCAACATGTCATTGGCGTTGTTGAACGTCGTCAGACATTACCTGTATTGGGCAACGTGTTACTGAACGCCTCCAGAAAAAATGTCCGCCTGACAGCGACCGATCTGGAAGTTGAACTGCAGGCACAGGTGGCCGTTTCCGTCACCGAAATCGGTGACATTACCTTGCCCGCACGCAAGTTGCTTGATATTTGCCGAACCTTGCCGGAAGAAGCACAACTGGATATTTCGGTAAAGAATGACCGTGCCCTGATAAGTTCCGGTAAAAGCCGCTTCACGCTGTCGACACTGCCGGCAACTGAATTTCCTGTGATCGACAAGATAAAAAGTGCCCGAAAATTTACGCTACCGGAAAACCAGCTGTACAAATTGATTGAACATACCGGCTTTGCGATGGCACAACAGGATGTGCGTTATTACCTCAACGGACTGATGCTGGAACCCGGGGCGGGTTTGTTACGTGCAGTCGCGACTGATGGTCACCGGCTCGCACTCTGTGACCTGGCGGCTGATGTGGGTGAAGGCGACAGTCAGCAGGTCATCGTGCCACGCAAGGGGGTGCAGGAATTACAGCGTTTGCTGGAACACAATGAGACCGAGCTGGACGTCGAAATCGGCAGCAATCATATTCGCATAACCACGAGTGAGTTGCGTTTTACATCGAAGCTGATCGATGGACGCTTTCCTGATTACACACGGGTCATCCCGAAAGTGCTCGACAAGCGCCTGTTGATCAGTCGCGAGTCACTCCGCCAGGCATTGACACGCACCTCCATTCTTTCAAATGAAAAATATCGCGGGATTCGTCTCGAAATATCAAAAAATAATATTAAAATTCAAGCACATAATCCAGAGCAAGAAGAAGCGGTCGAAGAGATCGATGCCACCTATGACAACGACACGATCGTCATCGGTTTCAATGTGACCTACCTGCTGGAAGTGCTTAATGTCATTGATACTTCAGAAGTTGAAGTCTTTTTAGGCGATGCCAACAGCAGTGCCCTGGTCAGGCGGCCGGGTACAGATGACTGTCGTTACGTGGTTATGCCGATGCGGTTGTAGTGCGTTGTACAGTCTTCAGCAACCAGTCAATTTCTTGCTTACACCACACACAACGGCTATTATTTTCGTTCCGGAGTCTCGCCAGCGGCAGCTGTTCTACACCGATGCGCAATGACGCCCGGAATGACTACCTATCGCCGGAGCGACCAGCATCCAGCATAGTGGTGCAATCTTCGAGCTAGTGCTCTTTCAACCTGATAATAACGGATGCTGAACTAAATTACGTTGGGCACCCAATTTATTTAATAGCCACGGAAGCACACGGAAAAAGTATTTTATGGTATTTATTCTTCCGTGTTTTTCCGTGTGCTTCCGTGGCAATCATATCCGTCTTTATTAGATTGAGCAGTACTAGTGGGCCAGCAGTTTGTAAAATACCTTGGAATTCCGCTGATAGTTATAGAGCGATTTTTTCTGGTTGGGCAGGTCTGAGGTGTCACCGGCGAC
>JAQBDO010000285.1:0-5375 GCA_032124375.1 Gammaproteobacteria bacterium | reverse complement strand
TTCACGGATATCTTGTTGTTAGCCGCCTGCGATAGAACCATCGACACAGCAGGTGGTAACGGAGACAGACATGCACAAACTGATTATTGGACTGATGGTGATTTTCTTCCTGGGTGACCCCAGCCTGCAAACACTGGCATGGCTCGGCGAGATGAAGCTCTATATCGTTGCTGCTGCCATCGCGATGGTTTCCATACCCTTCGTCATCTCTCAGCTCGACGGGTAACCCCGGCACCGCGGCAGCCCGACACTGCCCGTGCATACACCCTGCGGCGGCCTTCGGGCCGCCGTTTTTGTGTTAGCTGAAGGTCCGTTGTTAGCTGGGTTCAGGACCTTTAGCTTATTGATGCTCAGTCAGATTAATAGAAGAGCCTGGTACCTCCGAACAATAGTATTGCGCCCCGATAATTAGACATGATTGATATGGGATCAGAACCACCCGGGAGTCACATCATGGAATTTAATAGCTCGGCACTGCTCTACATATCGATTGGAATAATTTTCATTGTTGGAGGCCTAGTTTGGTACTTGTTAAAGCGGCCGTATGTTTATCGCAGGTAATTCTGGCCCCTGTTTCAGGTTACGGGAATTAATTGGTTAGTATGATATCGGGTGAAGCGACCGCGACTGCGCTATTAGTATTTCTGAACGTTATGAATCCTCCATCAGCAGTTGATTAAGTATCGAGTGTAATAGAAAAACCCCAACACCTTTTCTATAACTGGTTTATGAAAGCATGTGGACGAGTCAGAAAAATGATTGAAAAAAGAACAGGCCACCGCCGACACTACCAGGTGCACACAGATTTTCCGCTATTTAACCGTCAGCGCGAAATCATAGAATCAGAACGCCGCCGCCGTCCCACCAGGCGCGTCAACGATATTACAGTCGAGGAAATCAGTTGTTCTGAGTTCATTTCAGAAATCGTCAAACAAGACTAAGCTTGTGCTAGCGGCAACTTCTGCCGCTTGCCTGTCTGCCGGTTGAGTCTCATGAAACAGGCTTACTGTTTTATTCACTCGCCAGCGCGAGCCTTGGGTATCGTGTTCTGGTGCTTGGTGCCAATACACCGTTGCAACAACTACCCGCAGTGCTTGATAAAAAAACTGCGCGGGGATTATTTTATCCTCTACATACAGACCCCCGGGCAGCGCGTTGGACAAGCAGCTGCCTGATCTGGTTAATAAGGTAAGTGTCCCGGTATTTGTCGGCGGTGGCTGAGCGTCACGGTCCCGGATAAAGATCGATGTGGCAGGTGCTATGCGCCTCGGCAAACCATTGGTAGCGGCTTGAAGGTAGTCAGTGAGCACTGCCCGTTGACTCCCGATATTAGTATCACTTGTACATTCCTGCACTGGTTTCGGCGTAATTCGTGGCTAGCTGCAATTCGACTGCTGGTTTTGTTGTAAGCCAGACGTCGTCAGGTGTCTGTATATATCCTCAATATGCTTTCTGGCCGGCTTTAAGGTAGTGCCGGTACCGGAGGGCATCACTCCTGTCAGCTATAAAAAAATATCCTGGTTCCAGTGCGGCGAAGATCTGGTCATTCAGTTGGCATTGTGCAATGACACATCCAAAAGCTGATCGATTGGCGGATGTTCCCGGTACATGCTGGCAATCTTGTTGACCACAGGCGGGAGCAGTCGGTCAGGGATATGCACACCAAACACAAAGATGTACAATTCCTATACAAATAATTAAATATTATGTTGACAATGTATAATATTTGTATAGTATATGAATCGTAGATTAACAAAACAGAGAGTACGTGTACTGTATTTGTACAATCAGTAAATTAAGTAGCCATGAGTAATAACCTCTAATTATCAATTGATTATTAGAGTTCCATCTTAAACATAGAAGCACGTGACGTGTTTCAGGAGAACTGACATGAAATATCAGACAATGATTAAAGTTATTGCGGGTGCAGGACTGGTTCTGGGTTCTTTTAGTGCAATGGCAGGGTCAGGCTGGGCGTTCGATTACTCAGGTGCAACAGTTGTACCGCAAACAGCAGGATCCAGTGAAAACTCTCACAAAAACAAGACCAGCTCCGGTGGCTCCGGCTGGGCGTTCAACAATCCAAATGTACCTGAGGTCAAGCAGGGGGCCAAATACAGCAAGAAGCACAGTTCTGGTGGAGTCGGTTGGGCATTCGATCACCCGCATGAACCGGCACAGGGATCAACTGCTCGCTTATAGGAAACAGTAAGCTGTTGTTTTCAAGCAGGGTTAAGTAGCGTTGGAATTTTGGTCTGGGTTCACAGGAGGATAGTGATGAGCAATTTCGAAATACAGATGCGTAATACCGGACAGTTCTACGACAATGCAATTCGTGACGCAGAACGTGAGGGTATCGAGATTCTGAGCTCCATGGTAACGGGAAGTCTGCTGCACGAAATAATCAACAACCCTGTAGATAGTGGTATCGACGAGGGCTGAGTCACAAACCACAAGCAATAAACCACAAGCAATAAAAAGGGGGTGCCAGTCACCCCCTTTTCTATTATAGCCCCAGGAGTAACTCACACGCATGGACTGGCACTGATCGCATATGGCAGCAGGCGTCAGACATCCAACCGGGAAGTGATGAGCTTGAGCTCCAGATTACAGCACTCGACAAGCAGTAGCTCCTACTGATTGAAATCGGTTTTCTCGAAATCGCAAATACATACATAACAGAAGCCATTGAAGTCTGTATCCAGGCAGCACAACAGACGTCACAATCGGCCCCTACTTTCTTTCTGCTGGCCGGCATGTAGTCGAAGACGTACTCCGATCGTGGAGCCGGCAGCTACTCTTGATTCCTTGACCCCAGGTTCGAGTCCTGGCGGGCCCACCATCCTCATAAATTTCGTAGCCTTATGGCACTCAGACCAAGGAATGCATAGTCCCCTGGTGTATGCCATAGGGGAAATTCCGTGAGTGGGCGCCGAGGGGCGGGACTCAGGAGACAGATCGGGGTGACTCAGCCGAGTTCATCGGGGAGATGATCTTGGTGTAGGCACCACCAATCGAAATCTTCAGCTGGCGCATCCATGACTGCTCCGATTTCTTCCGGCTGGAGCAACATCGCCGGGTGGGATTTGCACCCACTGAGAAACGCCGCCTTTGCACGGCGCACACCAACTTCTGCCCTTACCGGTTACCTATCTGAATGTCCGCTTTGTAGAAAAGTTGCCGTTCATGCAATTTAATCGGCTTCCCAAAGCCGCCGCAATCACTCCATTAGTCTTAATGCCTGTTTCTTTCGCTTCGCTATTCCGGCTAGAATCAACCGAGTCTGAGGCATACATGATTCCCGTGATCTTCCACAAGGAAACCGAAGGATGCTGCGTCCATAGATGAAACGTATATTATCCGCATCAATGTCAATACCGGCAACCCGGGCATCTCTGGAACGAATGCAATGCATGGAGGTCTGGGGAGGCAACCACTGCGTTGAGCGGAGCTTTCAGACAGCGGGCCTGGACATCTGGGTTTGGAGTCGTCCTTATGGCCAGGCAGTTGGCGGGGGTGATATCCACTACCTCTCCTCGTGCGCGTCAGGGCGTATCACACGAATGCTGCTGGCCGACGTCAGCGGACATGGTGAAGTGGTATCTCAGTTGGCGATAGGGTTGCGTGACTTGATGCGACGAAACATAAATTATGTCAAACAAGTGCGCTTTGTCAGGACAATGAATAAACAGTTCACCGAATATGCAGAAAAAGGTTGTTTTGCAACGGCACTGGTCAGCACATTCTTCGCGCCAACAAAAACCTTTACCCTCTGTAGTGCGGGACATCATGCACCACTGATCTTTCATGGATCCATTTCTCAATGGTCAGAATTAAAAGGTGAAGTAGTAGAATCACATATTGTGAAAGATATACCACTCGGAATAGTTGGTGATGCATATTATGACCAGCATGCTGTAAAGCTTCAGGCG
This sequence comes from Gammaproteobacteria bacterium, assembly GCA_032124375.1. Lineage (GTDB taxonomy): Bacteria > Pseudomonadota > Gammaproteobacteria > UBA9214 > UBA9214 > UBA9214. The sequence continues at coordinate 1,443 of JAQBDO010000285.1, read as the reverse complement.
GGTGATATGGTGCTCAGTTACAGCGATGCCATTATCGAGTCAAAAGGCGAAGACGGTCGGCAACTTGGTGAGGCAGGCATTTTGAAACTGGTTCGTGAACTAGACCTGCAGGAGCCTGAGCCGGTCATTCCAGCGATAGTGGAAAACATCACGGGTTTGGCCGGCAACAACCTCAAGCAAGATGACGCAACAATCATGTTGTGCAGGGTGACCGGTAGCGGTCCTTCGATGCGAAACAACCTGCTCGCTCCGTTTCGGATTTTCAGCTCGGTAAAGGATCGAACCAGCCTGGATTGAGTAAGAAATGCCTCGGTTCACAGCCGAGAGCCTTCCGTCCGGTTCTTCTAGTCGCATATCCGTTACTCGTATTCATTCCTACGTATGTGAATACTACAATCACAAGCAAGCACCAAAAGTTGAAACGACACAAGCAATAGATCCTCCAGGAAATCCAGACAAGGTCAGTGACATGATCCTGAATCAGTTCAGCCGTGTGAACACACATCCCCACGGAACCACCTCCCCCCCCCCTGACTGAGCCACCCCGGGCTCCCCCTCTCGCCCGCCCTTTCACCCGGATCGATAGTCTTTTTTATGCGATCAAATGGTAACCATAATGAAAACATTCAAATGCATCGCCGACGTTGAGTAACTACGTGAACACCCGTCCCGCGCTTCTACGGTTCTCATTGAAGGTCTGGGTTCTGGTTGCCGTTATTACTATTAAGCAATATAGGAATAAATGACCGTACCCACACAACTGGAGTGACAGTAAAATGTATCCAGAAACTTCGAAAATTGGCGTTGAGGTTAGAAGAAAGAGTGGATCTATACCGGACTTCAACACGCGCACGCCTTGCGAAAAAGGGCGAGAAACCAATAGGCCGAAGTGCTTTGGAACCAGTGAGGTGTTTTTTTGTGAACACATGAAATGTCCCCGCAGGAAATCCTGCGAAAAGCTCGTTTCCCCGTGGAACTTTGATTAAAGTGACTCTCGCCCTGTAAGACGCAGTATCACTTGACACACCAGTGGTGTCTGTCAGATTGTTCCGTGCAAACCTGAGCGACCACTTGTGCATTTCACCTGGGATGCCCGCTCACCTGATCTGATACGTTCTGCAAGCGTTAGCGCCAGGCGTGATCGCTGTCGAGGGGGCGGACGAATACCACCCGTCGGCGCCAACATATTGAAAATTGAAGAGGAAGGCCTATCAAATAATCGGCCAATTGAGTTTAAGGACTCTCGTCGTTGCCAACGATCCCAGATGTCCGCCTTCTGTGCTGCTGTGTAATTGATCCGTGTCCGGTAAACCATTGTTCACACCCCATCTTTTTGTGAAAAGATAAAGTGTTGCGCTCACCGGTTGAACCCGCCACCCAACCCAGTCATTCGCTGCAAGCCACTATATGTCTTAAACGTACTGTAAACGGTCATAGAGTCCA
>JAQBDO010000284.1:0-7068 GCA_032124375.1 Gammaproteobacteria bacterium | reverse complement strand
AGGCGAAAGCATCAGTCTCGGCATCTATTTTTATGAACAGGCACCACCGAAGGAGTAACGGATATGCAGCACCCGCTTCAGATGGGGATTTTAGCGGTTTTAGCATCAGTCATGCTGCTGCTGGCCGTCGGTTGTGGCAGTGGCAGTGGTGGCGGTGGTGGTGGCTTGTTCGCGGGCGGTGGAATCGGTGGAACCGGGATTACATCAGGGACGATTACCGGCTTCGGCAGTGTCTTTGTTAATGGTATTGAGTTTGAAACCGACAGCAGCAGTTTTGATGTCGATGATGATAACGCTGCCAGCCAGGATGACCTTGATATCGGCATGGTGGTAACCATTGTCGGTACAGTGAACGACGATGGCGTGAGCGGGAATGCCGTCAGTATCGTATATGACAATGAGGTTGAAGGCCCGATTGCCAATGACCCTGTGGAAGATGCTGACATGACGACGAAGACATTTACTGTCTTCGATATAACGGTCATTGCTGACAGGGACGCCACGGTGTTCTCGGCAACGGATTACGCGAGTCTTTCAAAAGATGACATTGTGGCAATCAGTGGCTTTTTTGATGGCAGTAGAGTGCTGAACGCCACCTGGATTAAAAAGCAGGGTGAATTATCGCTGGGTAGCAGCGAGGTAGAAATAAAGGGTACGGTAGCTGGCTTCAACAACGTCGATACCTTTAAGCTGGATGGCGTTACCGTTAAGTTTGACGGCACAACGGATCTTTCAAAAATTCCGGGTGGCGTTATTGCCGATGGTCAGTATGTCGAGGTGAAAGGTGTGCTGAATACGGCTACCGCCATATTCGCACAGCGTATTGAGCTGGAAGCCGAAGGCTTTGAGGACAGCGAAGATGCGGTCAGTATTGAAGGGCTCGTTGCCGACTTCAATGGACTCGGCGACTTCAAGGTCAGTGGTCAGCGGGTTGATGCATCCGCTGCAGATTTCTCACCGCAGTCGCTTGCCGCCTCGTTGGGTAATGGAGACAAGGTCGAGGTTGAAGGTCTGGTCACGGGCGGGGTGTTGCGGGCCGCCGAAGTCCAGCAGCGTGGCGGTACCATCAAGATTGGAGCCCGGGTTACAGGGGTGGGGACAACACTGAGTCTGGAAGTGGTGCTGGGCGGACCTGCTATCACAGTACTAATCGATACCCAGACCCAAATGGAGGACGATGAACTGGACGTGGAACCCTTTTCGCTGGCGGATATTCAAGAGGGTGATGAGCTCCTTATTGAGGGATTTGTTGCCGCCGGGGGTGCTGTTGTCGCCACGCAGTTGCAGCGCAAGGTGCTCGATGCGTACGAGTTACAGGGGCCGGTGGATGCGGCTGACGGTGATGACTCGGCGGGCAGTGTGACCATCCTGGGCGTGACGATTGCGACAGATCGCGACACCAGGTTTGAGGCCGTTGATGATGAGTCCGATATCCCCGGAACGGATTTTTACAACCAGGTTATGCCGGGTGATCTGGTTAAATTCCAGGATAACGTACCGGTGAATGGGTACGCTGATGAAGTCGGGTTTGAAGACTAGGGGGCAGTGACTCAGGAGCCCCAGGGTACCATTTCAACGTCCAGGCATAGCCGCACAGTTTCACTGATTGTAATCCGATGATGATGCATGTCGAACTGGTAGCGGCTTACCTGTCCGTTACCCTGCAGGTGAATACGGTCAGGCAGATTGCCCAGTCCTTGCTCGAGGATATTAATGCCGACATTGAAGACAACCGGTTGCGTTATACCGCGCATGGTAAGGTCGCCATAGATATAACCCTGCAGCGGGGCCAGCCATTCAAATGCCCTGCCCACGAACAGGATTTCCGGATAGCGGCCGGTATCCATGAATTCGCGTCCCTGTACCAGCGGTGCCAGTCCTTCATTGCTGGCTTTCAGATCGGTGGTGTGGATCAGTAACAACGCCTGTCCATAGCGCTGTGCGAGTGATGGCATGACCAGGCCACCAACGATATTGGTGAATTCACCCCTGAATTCCTGGGCAGGGAAATACTGGACGCAGAAACCGACACGGGAGTGTCCGGGAACCACGCGGTACAGGCGGCCTTCACTGGCTGCACTACGCATCACTTCCAGCAGGCGCGCGTCGACGCGGCCATCTTCGAAGGCTTTGCACGGCTCACCCGCAACAACGTTTGTCACCACCAGTACCAGCAGCGCTGACAGGCAGGCGTGCAGCCACCCGCGCAAGCGCTCGCGCACCACCACCCTGGAACTAACAGATTCACTGTCCATGTGACAGAGCATAAGATGTTCAGGGCGGCAGGATTTTGATCCTGATCAATAGCGGGGCACTTTCCGGAGCAACAGCAACTGTGAGCTCAAGATTGTTCACCTGAGCTCCGGGGACCTCTGGTTTATTCGTCATGCCGGCCGCAGCGCAGCAGAGAGCCGGAAGCCAGTTCACAAACTCCGCTGACAACCGGGTTCCGGCTTGTGCCGGGATGACGAAAAAGTAATTAATGATTACCCGGGTGATTTTTATATTATGTGCGTCTCAAGGTGTGCGCTGACAAAGGCTTCGCTTTTTAGCGAGTTTCAGGTATAGTCCCCGCCAGTTCGGTGCACTTCGGTCTGCACCCGAGTCCTCGCGGTCACCACTTCTGGCAAACCTCGAACATCAATCTTTGCATTGCGCCTAGACCGTCCCGGGACAACTGTCGCTGGTAGGCCGATCAGGAGCATTCCATAATTATGTCATTTGATACCCTCGGCCTGTCGGCCGAATTACTTCGTGCTGTCTCTGAACAGGGCTACAGCGAACCAACACCGGTGCAGCGTGATGCCATCCCTGTCATTCTTGGAGGGCACGATGTACTCGCCGGCGCGCAGACCGGTACCGGCAAGACTGCCGCTTTTACCCTGCCTTTATTACAACGTCTCAGTGATTCAACACCCGGCAAGGGTCGGCGCCCGGTACGTGCGCTGGTGTTGACGCCGACACGCGAGCTCGCAGCCCAGGTGGCTGAGAGTATCGATACTTACGGCAAACATCTGCCACTGGCTTCGACGGTGATCTTCGGTGGCGTCAAGATCAACCCCCAGATCCAGCGTTTGCGCGCGGGTGTGGATATTCTGGTGGCAACACCGGGACGACTGCTGGATCATGTTTCACAGCGGACCCTGGATCTTTCCGCCGTTGAGATCCTGGTGCTGGATGAAGCTGACCGCATGCTGGACATGGGTTTTATACGCGACATCCGCAAGATTATTGCGCTGATGCCCAAGCAACGCCAGAACCTGCTGTTTTCTGCCACCTATTCGAGTGAGATGAGGGCACTTGCTGACAGCCTGCTGAAATCTCCTGTATCGATTGACGTGGCACGCCGTAACACGCCAACCGAGCTGGTCTCGCAGGTGGTCCACCCGGTTGATCGTGAGCGCAAGCGTGAGCTGTTGTCATTCATGGTGGGTTCTCAGAACTGGCGCCAGGTGCTGGTGTTTACCCGCACCAAGCATGGCGCCAATCGTCTTTCTCAGCAGTTGGAAAAGGACGGTATCAGCAGTGCGGCTATTCACGGCAACAAGAGTCAGGGCGCACGCACGCGCGCATTGGCCGATTTTAAACAGGGCGGGGTGCGGGTGTTGGTGGCGACCGATATAGCCGCGCGCGGGCTGGATATTGATCAGCTGCCACATGTGGTGAATTATGAATTACCCAACGTAGCGGAAGACTATGTGCATCGCATCGGTCGTACCGGTCGCGCGGGTAATGAAGGCGAGGCAGTGTCGCTGGTGTGTGTCGATGAACACAAGCTGCTGGGTGATATTGAGCGCCTGCTCAAACGTGACCTGTCGAAGATTATCATTCCAGGTTATGAACCGGATCCTTCCATCCGTGCGCAACCGATCCAAACGGGTCGCGGTGCAGCCGGGCCATCAAAGCCCCGCAACGGTTCCGGGCATCCGCGCGGCAAGCGACCGGGGGCCGGTGGCGGTGGTGCTGCGGGCAAAGCGCGCTCGGGTACTGCTGCCGGGCGTGGTAAATCCGCCGATCGCGGCAAGCCTCAAGGTGCTTCAGGGGGCAGTGTTGATGGCAATCGTCCATCTGTCGGGAAGCCACGGCGGAGCTCTGTTGCAGCGTCAGGTAACGTATAACGATTGCTGCTGCCTGAATCCCGGTATCCGAACAGATCGTTCGGATACCGGGGTAGTGATGTTTGTTCAGTCGGGCTAACGACGCTTGCGTCCGCCTTTTGCTGATTCCTTCGGGTCATCAAAGCGTACGCGCAGGGAGCGGTCACTGTTGTCGACCATGTTGCCATCCAGTGCTGCCTGAGCGGCACGCGCCTCATGTCCTTCCATTTCGATAAAACCAAATCCCTTGCATTTGCCGCTGAAGATATCAGAAGCCACGCTGATGGAGCGCACGGTGCCAAATGCAGTGAACATGGCACGGACAGATTCTTCAGTGGCATCCTGTGGGAGATTGCCGATAAACAGCTTTTTCATGTAGTTATCCTTCGTGGGAGCAGTTCGAGAGTTGCCGACTGCAACAATCGCCTGAGGCGTGGGAGTATATACGAAAATCTGCTCGTGGCGCTCGTTTTCGCTTGTTGTCAGGCATTTTTGTCGTCAGTCGCGTGGCCTGCGGATGCGTGCGAGGATGTCCTTGCGCGCCCCGGTCAGTATCGAATCACGGTCTATATTGTCGAGAATGTTGCGAATGACCTGCTTGGGTCCACCCTCGCCCCAGGAGCAGCCGGCAGCCAGATATTCCTCGGCAGCGCGACCGACAACATAGGTGGAGTAGTAGGCGACGGCACCCTGTGCGCCTGCTGTTAGTACGGTCGACAGGCCGGCACTGCCAGCCTTGAGTAGTGACGAGGCCAGATACACCAGCCAGGTGGTTCCCATCAATAGCAGTAGCTGCCCGCTGATGGCCTTGATGAGTGTGCCGGACTGGCTGCGTGTCATGGGCAGGCCGTAGACATTGGAAAGGTGCACAATCATGGACACGTCAACGGCAACAGCGGCTAGCAGGTCTGCGACCGGTACCGGATTGATCGCGACTGCAACACCCTTGACCAGGCTGTAGCTGCGGATGACTTTCTCGCCCAGCTGACTGCGGGCTGCGAGTACGCGTGCGCCGACCTTGTCACTGAGGTCGCCGGCGAACAGGCTGGCATTCAGCGCCGCCAGGATTTTACCTTCTGCCTCGAGTATTTCCCAGATGCGGTCTTTCAATGCCGTGATGTCCGGCGCTGCGGGGCGTTCGGTTTCGGTCTCCCGGCCATTCGCATCGACCGCGATGACAACACGCACTGGCGGATCGGCGGCCACTTCCACCAGGTTTTCGGGATTAATGAACTGTCCAAGCCGTGCCAGTAGGCTGTCACGCAACTCACTGCGTTGCCCGGCCGTGTAGCGGTCGCATTTGTTCAGTACCAGTAGCAGCGGTCGGTGTTCCTGAGTGAGTTGCTGTAACGCCTCGTGCTCGCTGTCTGTCATGTCACCATCGATAACAAACAGCACCAGGTCACAGCGTTGTGAAATTTCATGGGCCATGCGCTCGCGCGCCTCGCCGTCGATTTCATTAATGCCAGGGGTATCGATCAGGAACAGTGAGCCGCTTTCCTGTTCATCCCAGCGCGCCATTTCGTTATGCTTTGTTTCCCCGTGCAGGGCACTGGTAGAAAAGCGTTGTTCGCCAATCAGGGCATTCAGCACCGAGGATTTTCCGACGCTGACACGACCCAGTACCGCGATATGAATATGGCCGTGCTCGAGCTTGTCGAGCATCGCCCGCACCTGGCTGAAATCATTGGCGAGCTCGGCGCGTGCCTCGGGCGGCAAGCGCTGGTCCTGCAATAGCAGTTCCAGGCTGTCACGGGCCTGGTCGAGGTGGCTGTCAGTGCTCATTTGACGGCATCATCGTTGCGTTGCTCTTTGCGCACATCAAGTGCCAGTCGTAACAGTTTACGCGCCTGTGATTCTGCATTACTGGCGAGGTTGTCTCTGAACATCAGGCTTGCCGGGGCCGGGCGCAATTCTCCACGGGTCTCCAGTGTCTGGGTGACGGCACGTCCGAGTGCGTCAAAGATCAGACCATAGGCGACTGCATGCATCAGTCCGCCGGCCAGTGTGCCTATCCCCGGAAAGGCCTTGGCGGCATTGCCGGCAACGGCCAGCAACAGCGGCAGGGCGGTGCGGGCCTGTTTTTGTGTCAGGGTAATCAGTTTTTGCAGCTCGATATCACGAACCGGTACCTCGTATAGTTCACACAGCGATTTCACCATGCGTGTACCCAGGTAGCCCTGTATGAGAATGTCTGTGCCGGGACTGATGGCTGCCATGCCACCGGCAACAGCACGTCGGGTATAGGTCCTGACCAGCTCTGCAGACGCCACCTTGCGGTGTTCTGCCTTTGACTGTTCCAGTTTGCGTGCCGTCAGGGCGAAGACGGCGGTATCGCGCAGATGTTCCAGCAGGGCGAGGTTGTTGTCGAGTGCAGACTGCACGGCGCGCTGCAGTTCCTCGATCTGCGGGGGCAGTTGCTGTTGTTCTTCGTGTTCACGCCCGTCAGCGTCACGCTTGATAACCGTGCGTACCGGACGGCTGGCGATAGCGCTAATGGTGACCTGCGGGGCTGCTGCAAATCGCTCTGTCAATTGCTGGCGAATCAGGTGCTGGTCGGCGGCTGAATACTGATCGAGTTTGTTGAAAGCGACGATCAGCGGTTTTTTCAGTGCCAGCAGCGGTTGCAGGGCGAGGTGTTCATCGCGGGTCAGGTCGCCGTCGCAGACGAAAATGACCACATGCGCCCGTTGTGCCTCGTCCATGACAGACTGGTCATACTCACGGTTAAGCTGGTTAAGTCCCGGGACATCAACCAGTGCGACCTTGTCGCCGGAGTCACGCTGCCACAGGTAGTGCTGGATAGTGGTGGTTGTACCGCCAATGATATTGGTCTCTACGCTGGCGCCGGGGAGCAGGGCATTGATCAGAGAGCTCTTGCCACTGCTGATTTCACCAAACAATGCCAGGTGGATCACCTCGAGTTTGCGGCGTCGTGCCAGTTCCTGCAGTTCAGCTGCGGCAGACCCGA
>JAQBDO010000283.1:0-4257 GCA_032124375.1 Gammaproteobacteria bacterium | reverse complement strand
GTGAAGAAGGTCTGTTAGGTGATTTAACGCAGAGGAGGGCAAACTATCTGTATATAAGCAAGGATAGAACAGTGAATTTTTACCAAAAAGCCTCGATTTTTGGTAAAATCCCAACGCATCTGAACAGAAAAAACCGTGTTTACGGCAAATTCTGATCTTCGCTTTATAGATACTGCTTACGTTGCACGGTATTTCCTATATTAAGCTCGGTGCGGTGATGCTACTGATAAAAATTTGGGTTTTATTAAGAAAGCGGCAATGAAGTAACTGGCAGCGAACTTCCGATTAGGGTCGTCTCCGGCCCTTTAGGGGACGCCAATATAGACCCGGTCTTGAATGGACCATCTGATTCATTGGCTACCCGTCATCCCGACTTTCACATATTCGCCGTTGCGGTGGTCGTAGTAGCTCAGCAAGGTAGTTGTGATCCGTTTTCTAATACTCCGGCTCTTCCTGCAGTTCACGCAGGTAGCGAAACAGCAGTCGAGCAGCGCGCGCGGGTTGTTTTGATTGCTGTTCATTACGGGCCTGTCTGACCAGTTTGCGTAAATGCTGCCGGTCGGTGCGCGGGTAGCACGCCAGTACCTCCGGCAGTGCGCCGTCACCTTCCAGGATGAGCTTGTCGCGTAGCAGTTCAATTTTATGGAATTCCCCGGTGTGGGTGAGATGCTGGTGATTGCGTGCATTGACTGCTTCCCGGAGTGGTGTTGCGTCAACATTCTTCAGCAGCTTTCCGATGTATTGCATTTGTCGCTTGCGCGCATTATTCGAGGTAATACGTTTGGCGGTTCGGAATGCCTCAAGTAATAGCTCTTCCGTTATCAACTGGCGCAGGGCGTCATCGCTGAACTCCAGCAGTTCCATGCCGAGCTTTTTGAGTTCATCCAGATCACGTTTGCGCTGTGATTTACTGATCTCGTCCTGGTCGAAGTCGTCCATATATTGCAGGATATCCAGTCGTCAGCCTGTCTGCTGGCAGGCGTTGTTATTTCTGATTTGTAGGGCACCCGTGTGACCGGTAGAATCGTTGCTCCCCGATAAGGAATAACCATGCCAGACATACAGACAAGTGAGCAGGAATCAGCGTTTCCCGAGCAGTCCCGGCTTGAGGATATAGTGCAGGATTTGATAGCGCAGGCGCAACAGCTGGGTGCCGATGAGGTGGAGGCGGGTGTCAGTATTGATGCCGGACTGTCCGTTACCGTACGCCTCGGTGAGACCGAGACCATTGAATACAATCGTGATCGCGGGCTGGGCCTGACCGTGTACTTTGATCAGCGCAAGGGCTCCGCCAGTACCGCAGATTTTTCAGCGCAGAGCCTGGCCGCTACGGTGCAGGCCGCCTGCGATATTGCCCGTTATACCAGCAAGGATGAATTTGCCGGGCTGGCTGATCGGGAGCAGATTGCCACGACGATTCCGGACCTTGATCTGTATCATCCCTGGGACATCAGTGCCGAGCAGGCGATTGAGCTGGCGACCGAGTGTGAGGATGCGGCGCGTCAGGTCGACAAGCGAATTGAAAATTCAGAAGGTGGCACGGTCTTTACCAATGTGGGCATGCGGATGAAGGCCAACACTCAGGATTTTATGGCGGGCTACAAGAGCAGTTATCACAGCCTCAGTTGTGCGGTCATCGGCAAGCAGGGAGACGAGATGCAGCGTGACTACTGGTCCTGGTCTGCCCGTGATCAGGCGGATTTGATGCCTGCCGCCGAGGTAGGGCGCATTGCCGGTGAACGCACCATCAGACGCCTGGGTACGCGGTCTCTGTCTACGCGCCAGGTGCCGGTAATCTATGCGGCTGATATCGCCAGTAGCCTGTTCGGACACTTTACCAGTGCCGTTAGTGGCAGCAGTCTGTATCGCAAAGCCAGTTTTTTGCTTGATCACCTCGGTCAACAGGTGTTTCCCGATTTTATACACATCCATGAACAACCGTTATTGCTGAAGGGTATAGGAAGTGCGCCCTATGACAGTGAGGGTGTGGCGACGCGCGCGCGCGATATTGTCAGGGACGGTATCCTGCAAGGATACATTCTTAATAGTTATGCGGCACGCAAGCTGGGTATGGTCACAACCGGTAATGCCGGCGGGGTGCATAACCTGACCATTGATCCGGGTGACAGGAATTTGCCTGAATTGATGCAAGCCATGGGCACCGGCCTGCTGGTGACCGAATTGATCGGTTTTGGCGTGAACAATGTCACCGGCGATTATTCACGGGGTGCTGCCGGTTTCTGGGTCGAGGGCGGCGAGATTCAGTACCCGGTCGACGAGATAACCGTGGCGGGTAATCTCAAAGACATGTTTATGAATATTATTGAGGTCGGTAATGATGTCGACGTGCGCGGCAATACGCGCACCGGTTCGGTGTTGATCGGGCAGATGATGATAGCCGGCGCCTGATTGGGCCAGAACCAGTCAGAATCAACCGGCTGCTGTTACATCAGGAAGATTGTTCCCAGTCCCAGAAATACCATAAACCCCACTATGTCAGTGACGGTTGTCAGCAGCACGGTACCTGCCTGTGCCGGGTCGATTTTCATGGTTTTAAGCAGAAAGGGGATGCTCAGTCCGGCGACGGCTGCAAAGATCAGGTTGATCACCAGGGCTGCGCCAATGATGATGCCGATGGTGCGGTCCTGAAACCATGTTGATGCGATGATGGCGACCACGACTGCCCAGCCAATACCATTGAGGGCGCTGACCGCCAGCTCCTTGTACATCAGCCAGCGGGCATTGCTGCTGCCGATCTGGCCGAGCGCCATGCCCCGAATGACAATGATCAGTGTCTGGCTGCCGGCGATGCCACCCATGCTCGCGACAATCGGCATGAGTACAGCCAGTGCCACGACCTGTTCCAGCGTTGCCTGGAACAGTCCGATAACCCAGGAAGCAAGAAAGGCGGTGAACAGGTTGATGCCCAGCCACACGGCGCGCCGGCGGGCACTCTTGATAACCGGTGCAAAGGTATCATCCTCTTCATCCAGACCGGCGAGTCTTAACAGTGAGTTGTCTGCATCTTCACGGATAACGTCAACCACATCATCAATGGTGATGCGTCCCAGCAGTTTGCCTTCCTCACTGATGACGGCAGCAGACACGAGATCGCGGGTTTCGAACAGTCTGGCTACCTCTGTGTCGGGCATGTCGGCCGGTATTGTTGCGGTTTCCCGGTCCATGACCACTGCCACCAGCAGGTCCGGGTCATTGGTGAGCAGTCTCGTCAGTGACAGCACGCCCTTGTAGTGGTCATTGCGATCCACCACAATCAGGTTGTCGGTGTTGTCCGGGATGTCGATGTGCATGCGCAAATAACGCAGTACCACATCGAGAGTGACATCTGCACGCACGGTCACCGTGTCCACGTTCATCAGTCCGCCAGCCGTGTCCTCCGGGTAGTGCAGCACCGACACCAGCCGATCGCGGTTCTGCTTGTCCATGGAGCGCAGGATTTCCTGGATGACGGCCCCCGGCAGATCCTTGAGAAGGTCTGCAAGGTCATCGGCATCCAGACCTTCCGTGGCGGCGACCAGGTCATCGGTGTTCATTTCATCGATAAGGCCGGCGCGGACCTCATCATTCAGGTGGACCAGCGTTTCACCGTGGTCATCGGGCTGAACCAGTCCCCAGAGTATTTCACGTGGCCCGTGCGGAAAGGATTCCAGCAGATCGGCAATCTCGGCCGAGTGCAGGTTGGAAAGCAGCGTACTGATCTGGCTGGCGGCACCCGAGTCGAGCGCCTCGGTCAGTAATTCCATGCGATGACTGCTGGTGGTGTGTGTGTCTGTGGTTTCAGTCATGGCTGGGTATCAGGTGTGTTCATGACCGGCGGAAGGCCGGTACCGCGCCAGGCACAGTGTACCAGCAGGTTTATTCCACGGTAAGACTGAGGCGGGCAGTTCAGAAGGTGTTTTGGTTGAGAGAGTCCACCCGGGATTCTATTCTGTCCGTGGGGGTATTCTCCAGCAGTTCCCGTACCAGTGGTGCCAGTGCATCGATGGCACTTGAGTTGATGACGCTTTTCACTTCGGGCAATGCGGTGTGGTGCATGCTGAATTCGCATAAGCCCATGCCGAGTAGCAGCCGGGTGTAGCGGGGGTCGCCGGCCATTTCGCCGCACATCCCCACCGGGATACCGGCGGCTTTGCCGGCATCAATGGTCATTTTGATGAGCCGCAAAACGGCTGGATGCAGCGGGTCGTACAGATAATTGACCTCGTCATCAATGCGATCGATGGCCAGCGTGTACTG
>JAQBDO010000282.1:0-4130 GCA_032124375.1 Gammaproteobacteria bacterium | reverse complement strand
ATGACCCTGTCGGGACCGTCCCCCGTTGACGTCGAGCGAGGCAAGCCGATCGGGAGCTCTCTGACGGCATACACCAAGGGACTATGCATCCCTTGGTCTCAATGCCATAACGCCATGATTTTTATAAGGATGGTGGGCCCGCCAGGACTTGAACCAGCGACCAGGGGATTATGAGTCCCCGAATCACTTTGTTTATGCGTCACAAAGCTGAAGAATCCTAAATGCTTTTCCGGTGGCCATACCGATCAACCACATCGACCGACCCTATGCCGAACTGACGGTGGGGCGATTCCGAACGTGCTGCGGGTAAGTCGAAGAAGCGGAATGGGTTATGGAAACCGAAATCCGAACCTCCGCCGAACCGAACTTCCGAATCGGCAATCTGTGGCGACGGGTCGTCGGGTGCGTCGGGACGGGTCAGGATTCCAGGGCGCCGTTATGAATGTCGGTTTACGGGTGCAAATCGGTCATCGGCAAACGGTGACCAGTGCTCATGTGATGGTGAGCTGTACTTCCTGGTTCGGCCAACTCCTGCCCTACACGGGCGAGCAACGAATGGTAAGTTAATACTGGAAGTGGTCATTGAAAGACAGAGAAGGACCGTTGATAGAACAATAACGGCGGCCCGAAGGCTGCCGGGAATTGTTCAGTCATGTAGCAATTATCCCAGATACTACGGATTGAGTTTGCCTTCAAAAGGGTCCTGGACCAACGTGAAATGGCCGCATCATCTCGTGATCCTCATGTGAAAGGATATGACAGTGCCAGACGTAGCGGCCGGGCTTGTTGAAAGTCATCTTGATGCGCGTTACTTCGCCCGGTAGTGCTGTCACCATGTCTCGACGGGTTTTTTCCTGCGCATTCGGACCACGAGGTTGTCCCAGTTTTTTTATATTCTCGAGCCGGAAACCAACACCATAACTACCATTGTGTTGCAGGACTGGCTGTTCGATAGAATTCGCCTTAAACGCCTGTCGGTCAACGACTTCGAAATGTACCAGGTGAACATGCACAGGATGTGCGTCACCGGTGGCATTGTAGATTTCCCAAATCTCGGTGTCGCCCAAGCCAGGGTTCTCCGTGATAGGGCTGTGCCAGGCGATAGCGCCTTCCACGCTGTTACCCTCAACATCGTATACCGGTTCGGCAGTACCTAGCAGTGGCTGCAAACGGCCAAATTCATCGGTACCTTCAAACAGAGCCAGCTTACGGGTACGCACTTCAGTACCAACATCCACACCGCCGCCCAGCGAGTAGCCATCGAAGATATTAGAATCGGGGCGACTACCATCAAACGGCAGTATAACGTCGAAGGCCATCACCCGGTCGGTGCGTCGGTCAGGAAAGAGATCACCTTTTTTGGGTAAACCGCCACCGAAGGGTGAATCACCCAGTAGGTTCTCTACGATGACACGACTGCCAGCCGGTACATCTTTGAAGTCGATTACAAGATCCAGACGCTCACCAGGTGCAAAGTCAACTTCCATGGTCTGGACGGCTGATGCCCGAAGACTCTGATCAGAACCGATAATGTAAAAGGGTACGGTGCTGCCGGAAGCCGGATCAATCGCTGCCGGGGTGCCGGCCCCGCCGGGGATGACCTTGAGGCGCAGCCGCATGAAACGACTGTCACAGCCGTTGACAGTACGTACACGGTACTGCCGCTGTTCCACTTCATATTTAGGCCAGATAATCCCGTTGACCACTATGTGATCACCAAAGAACTCGGCCAATGCCGTCGGTCCGCCATCAGGAAAAATGTCTTCAGGCAAGATGACACCTCCATCCGTAATGAAATCATCGTAGAAAGGATCGCCCGGGAAGGCCGGGTAGAACAACTCGCCCGTGTTGCGGAACATGCGATCCTGTACGGCAAATCCCAATTCATAGGGGTCGGCGGGCAGGCCCAGTGGATTATCAGCAGCGCCGGTATCTGCACCGTCACGCACTGGTAAAAAACCGGCCAGTCCTGCATAGACATTGAGTCGCGTGATTCCGAGCGCATGGTCGTGATACCAGACCATACCAGCGACATCATTCCAGTCAGGACCACCATAGGAGTATTTTTTACCTACCCAGCGTGGCCCCTTTACACCGAAGTTCGGGCTGAAGAAATATTCTGGGTTGCCATCAAATCGGCTGTCATTACGGCCGCCATGGGCATGCGGCACGACAGGTATACCGTCTGTAGCGATGCTGTTTGCTTCATAACCATGCAGTGAATATGCCCAGTGCAGGCTGGTGTCCACGGGCAAGAGGTGTGACAGTGGTTTGTTACCCATGGCCGATACC
Source organism: Gammaproteobacteria bacterium (assembly GCA_032124375.1). Lineage (GTDB taxonomy): Bacteria > Pseudomonadota > Gammaproteobacteria > UBA9214 > UBA9214 > UBA9214. Next base: position 1,838 of record JAQBDO010000282.1, on the reverse strand, counting down.
AGGTTGTTTCCCCAGGTTATCTCCAGCGGATCATCAGCTGTGTTGATCTCCAGCGTGCGACCCGGCCAGGTTACGCCCAACTCCTTGGTGCCATAGCCCCATATTGTAGTTGGAACCTGTGTGTAGCCATCTGTGCCAACTAGCCCCGTCATCTGGATGGCCTGTCCCATGACAATATTAAGCTTGCCATTCTGTGCCACATACTTGAAGGCCGATGACATGGCGTTCGGTGCTGGGTTTGTGAACAGCGGTTGCGCTGCCGGGTCAGAGAGACCAGCAGCGAGTATTGCCGCGTGTGCTGTGTGAGTGCGTAACAGGCTGAAAGGAATAGCGGCGGTCAGACCGGCGGCCATCGCCGATTTGACCCCAATGGTCAAAAAGTCTCTACGTTTCATAGTAAGCCCCCTTGGTTTTATTGCATTTATTTATTAACCACTCGTGAAAGATTTGTTATGTAACCCTAACTAATAGTCCAGCTCTATTATATTTACAATCTAAATGGCCGCTTTCGCTGTTATTTGAGTCATTCAAGATAAAAAGGCTGAACTTCCTATTAGGGAAACAGAAGTACATCGACTGCTTATATTAGCACCTGGTGTAGTTCCGTTTTCACCCATTCCTGTCTTTTAACGTTTGGTGATAGCCTAATCCGGTGTAGGATTGTAGTGGTCGTCAAGTATTTGACTAATTCTAATAAAAAGGTAAAACATAGAAGAAGATTATCTCAGTTAGTTTAATTTTCCATCATAAGGTTTAAACCACCGGCTTTAGCCGGTCAGCTTTAGCTGCGGGGATAGGCTGCACGAAGGGAGGTGCGGCATGGAGTACAGATACGGCAGTCATACGGTATTTCAAATTGAGTATCACTTTGTATGGGTTACGAAGTACCGCTACAAGGTTCTCAGAGGCGAGGTAGCGGAGCGGATACGAGAGCTGGTTAGGGAGACCTGTGAAGCCTTCGAGATCAGGATAGTCAAGGGTGTGGTGAGCAAGGACCATGTACACATACTGGCGAGTTGTCCACCGACGATGTCGCCGAGTGAGATCATGAGGCGGATCAAGGGTCGCACGTCGAGCAAGCTGTTTGAAGAGTTTCCGCACCTGGAGAAGAGATATTGGGGCCGGCATTATTTGGAGCATCACTTTGAGCCGAGACCGAACGATGATTTCAAGATGGAACCCGACTAAGACGCGTCGTTCAGGCGACGCGTATCCGGACTTTCAGTCCGTAATTCAAACCCACCGGCTTTAGCCGGTGGTTGTTTAGTCATCCATAAGAACCCCGCCCCCGTGGCGGGGTTTTTTTATGGTGCGCCCAGCATGGGCGCGACCCTGGAGGAGCAAGTCCTCCCGTGAGTTGACCCCGCGTCGTGCAAGAGAGCACCGATTTGGTACTACGCATGGCGAGGCATCGCTTCGCCGGGCACTCAGAGCATATGTTGCGCATTACGACTATCCCCCGGATATTCTTATGTGGGTGGTTCCCGCAATACTTTGGCAGAATTTGAACCTTTGCGACATTTCGAGGGATATACCTGTACCAGGTTGCGGATCGCACTCCGAACAGATGAGTGGAGGATGTATCAATGTTCTACGCTCTGCTTGTTGAGGATAATATCAGTTTCCGATATGCACTCTCGGACATATTGCTCTCGTACTTCCCGTTGATTGGTGTCGAGGAAGCGGGCAATGGGGCGGAAGCACTGACTATAGTGGAATGCCTGCGTCCGAATATAATCTTCATGGACATTCAATTGCCTGGAGAAAACGGACTGGAAGTAACCAAAGAGATAAGGCTGGTGTACGACGATATTGTGATCGTTATTCTCACCAGCTAC
>JAQBDO010000281.1:0-3427 GCA_032124375.1 Gammaproteobacteria bacterium | reverse complement strand
TTGATGTTTGGAGAAAATGTGCATTCTGAAACGCTTACAGAGCGGTTGCTGGATAGTATGGGCACGGCGTTGCTGGTGTTCGATGCGCGTATGCAGTTGAGCTACATCAACCATGCCGGTGAGGTGATGTTTGCCCACAGTGCCCGGCATGCCTGTGGCCGTTCGGTGCAGGAGCTGGTTAAAAACTCGGAGGTATTAGCAGATCAATTGATCCGCAACCTGGCATCTGAACAGGTGGCGTCTCATCGAGGTTGTTTGCTCGAATTACCTGATGCCCCCGATCTGCGTGTCAATTGCACGTTCACTTCCATTACAGATAACAGCGGCGAGCCCTGTGTACTGGTGGAACTGCGCAAGATTGACTACCAGTTGCGCATTGAGCAGGAGGAGCATCTGATTACACAGCAGCAAGCCACTCATGAGCTGGTGCGAGGCCTGGCCCATGAGATCAAGAACCCGCTGGGTGGTTTGCGCGGTGCTGCCCAGCTGCTGGAGCGCGAAATCAAGGATGAAGCGCTGCGGGAATATACGCAGATCATTATTGGTGAGGCAGATCGTTTACGCGCGTTAATGGATAACATGCTGGGACCCAACACGCCGCCAAAGATACAGGCAGTGAACGTTCATGCAGTGCTTGAACGGGTGAGTGATCTGGTACGTGCCGAGGCGGGTGAGCAGTTGCTGTTCCACAAAAATTATGACCCGAGCGTGCCGGAGCTGCAGGCTGATCCGGATTTGCTGGTGCAGGCGATGCTCAATATTGTGCGCAACGCAGCACAGGCGCTCGATAATGCAGGGGATATCACGCTGCGGACGCGCGTCAAACGCAATTTTAATATTGGCTCCAGTCGGCACCGCCTGGTTGCTTCGATTGAAGTCAGGGATAACGGGCCGGGTATCGACGAAGCACTGCGCAAGCAGATTTTTTACCCCATGATTACCGGCCGTAGCGATGGCACAGGGCTGGGGCTGTCCATTGCGCAGGCGTTAATCAGTCGCCATAAAGGTTTGATTGAATGCAAGAGTCAGCCGGGAGAAACCGTATTTACAATTTTGCTGCCACTGGAAGGAAAGCATGAGTCATAACGACAAAATTTATATTATTGATGATGACAGCTCAATTCGCTGGGTACTGGAGAAGGCGCTCACCAGTGCCGGGCTGCAGGTGGCGGAATTTGATTCAGCAGATAGTGCGCTGGCGGCGATCAGCACGCAGGAGCCTGCTGTTATCGTTACCGATATTCGCATGCCGGGCATGGACGGTCTGGAACTGCTGGAACTGATTAACAGCAAGTATCCCGACCTGCCGGTGATAATCATGACGGCACACTCTGATCTGGATAGTGCCGTTTCGGCTTATAAGGGCGGGGCTTTTGAGTACTTGCCGAAACCCTTTGATGTGGATGACGCCGTTACGCTGGTGAATCGTGCATTGGAAGCACGCGCACAACAGCCCACCGGGAATATTCAACCACTGCTGCAGGAGGTGCCGGAAATCATCGGCAAGGCGCCGGCAATGCAGGAAGTTTTTCGCGCCATTGGGCGCCTGTCCAACTCCAATGCAACCGTGCTTATCAACGGTGAGTCGGGTACCGGTAAAGAGCTGGTGGCGCTTGCTCTACACCGTCACAGCGCGCGCGCTGCAAAACCGTTTGTAGCGCTTAATATGGCAGCCATCCCGCGTGACCTGCTGGAATCCGAGCTGTTTGGACATGAGCGTGGAGCCTTTACCGGGGCACAAAACCGGCGCGCTGGCCGTTTTGAACAGGCCAATGGTGGCACACTGATGCTGGATGAGATTGGGGATATGCCGGCAGAATTGCAGACGCGGCTGTTACGTGTACTCGCCGATGGCGAGTTTTATCCGGTGGGCGCGCATACCCCGAAAAAAGTCGACGTACGCATTATTGCGGCTACCCACCAGGATCTGGAACAGCGCGTTCGCGGCGGTGAGTTTCGTGAAGATCTGTTTCACAGGCTCAATGTTATTCGCATTCAATTGCCCTCATTAAGACAGCGGCGCGAAGATATTCCTCTGTTAATGGAGTATTTCCTGCGACGTGCCGCGAGTGAGCTCGAGGTTGAAACCAAATCCCTTGCAAGCGGGACGCTAGCACTGCTGCTGCAACTCGACTGGCCCGGCAACGTGCGCCAGCTGGAAAACCTGTGTCGCTGGCTAACGGTAATGGCACCTGCCCATGAAGTACGCCCGGAGGATTTGCCCGAGGATTTACATGCCGAGGGCAGCGGTGGGATAGCCGCAGGATCTGACTGGCAGGGCCTGTTGCGACAGTGGGCACAACAACAACTTGCCGGCGGTGCCGAGCGTTTGCTGGATGAAGCGCTGCCAAGCTTTGAAAAAGTGCTGATCGATGTTGCCTTGCAGCAGACCGGTGGTCGCCGCCAGGACGCGGCGCGTTTGCTGGGCTGGGGCCGTAATACACTGACACGCAAACTGAAGGAGCTGGATCACCAGTAGTTTCTTCGGCGGCCGTTAAGTTGCGGCCATGACACCGTCCGGAATGCAACGCCTGAATGGACGCGTTAGCGCGTCTGTGCTTCAATCTGCCTGTTTTTCTACAGGTGGATAGGCGTTTGATGGCTTCTGGTAAGTGTGAAACAGAAAATATCCGTTGCAGTCTGCCAGCTGCGTGGCTTGTAGTGCGGATATAAACAGGTGTTGCGCCTGGCCATCGCAGCCATTGTTCTGCTGTCCCTGGCATACGTAGAGCTTTCGCTGAGGGGGGCGCCTGACGATGCCGCTCGCCTTGTACCGGACCGTGTGCTTGCTAAAGATATTCAACCGATAGTTTTGCCGGCCAGCCAGACCGATCCGGCTGTAGTCAGCACACCAACTCCCCGTGACGAACCTGGGATCAGTCTAGAAACGCCGGTTGAACCTGTGATCTTTGCTGCGCTCGCCGAGGCTGAGCCTGAGCCTGCAGAGGACGCTGCTAAAGGTGAACCAATCAGTCAAGCGTCGGTGGTCGCTGTCAATAAGAGATTGGTTGATAACAGCACTGCTTTGATCTCGCAGGACACGACGGCTAGCCTTGGTCCGGACGCGCCGGTAAAGCCGCCGGTGGTGGTGCAGCATGAAAACACTGACGAATCATCTGAAGCTGGCGCAGCAGCTGAAGTCTTCTCGCAGGCAGCAGCCGATGCACCGGGGAAGCCGCAGACTGACAATACCGCCTATATTGATCAGCTGATTGATCCATCAGCGATAGGGGCGGATTTGCTGGATCCCGGCTATGCAGACGCAGCAGAGCCGGAAGGTTTTCGCAGCTACAGCACCGAGTATCGCCACTACCAGCAGGATTTCGACAAGTCTGGCAAGTCCTACGAAGATGGCTTTATCTTTCATGCACGGCGTGAAACGCGCGATTATGGCGAGTTTGAGTTGCTGGCCACCGTGCGTAGTGAA
>JAQBDO010000280.1:0-7641 GCA_032124375.1 Gammaproteobacteria bacterium | reverse complement strand
GCCGGTGCAGTTTATGTCGGCACCGGTGCCGGCTTCCGTTGATCCCCAAGGGTAGCAGGAACTCGTTGAATTCACCGCGCCCTGTCGCGGCCTGCTGGCATTTCCTGGGACATGACCTAAAGTTTTAAGCTGCCAATTCGATAAACGTAAAAATATCTTGGCAAACGCAGCTGTCCGGTATACATAGTAAATTTTTATGCCTGAAGGTGAGGTGGGATCAAGTGGCAAACACATCGAAAAATAAAGCATCGCTTTGGTACGGCTATCTCAATGCCGGGGAACGCAGCAGCGCGGTACTGCGGGACGCACACCTGGACACGGGCAATCCGAAGACACTTTACCTGTTCAATCTGGTACGCGGCGAGATCCTCGAATACGCGCGCGAGGTAGTTGAAAAAAAATTACGTGAACTCAAAACGGCTGAATCCGGATGCATTGCGGAACTCGACGCCGGATACAAGAAAGCACGCCGCAATTTCAAGGACCGCGGTTCCTGTATCCGTAACATAGCAAAGCGTTCCGTCACTGAGTCCAATGAAAAAATTGAGGATTATGATGGCAGCGAAACATTCATCGACGACACCGACCTGCTGATGGATGTGTGAGTGTCACAGGTAACAGGGAGTTGCTGTTGGTTTAAGCAAGCACCATTCCGGTCTGCCCCAAATTATTCTATTCGTCCGTGATATTGGCCTGGTGCAATGTTAGCTGGGTGAACGGTATCTCCCAGCCGTGCTCGTTGCAGGCCTCTACACACCAGCGTTGCATGGCGCGGCGCAGGCGGCCGTACAGGTCTGCCAGCTCCCCGTCGAAGTCGGCGATCACGACGATGTCCAGGGAGGAGCTGTTGGCCTTCTCGAATTCGACGCGCAGATTGTGCAGCTTGTCGGCATAGCCCTCGTCAGCGATGCGCCTCTCGATATGGCCTTTCAGGGTGTCCGGTATCTCGGCAACACTCTCGCGTTGCAGTTTATAGCTGATGCCAATGGTTTCCTTGAGGCGGAAGTTCCTCGACAGGTTGTTCGGTGACAGGGCGAGAAAGTTTGCTGTCAGGTAGGTGCGGTGAGCCCCGCCGCGCTCGATCAGTTCCACCAGCTCCTGGGATATGCCCGCGACCTTGCCGCGCATACCGTCACTCAACATCACCCAATCACCCTTTATGCAAGGGAACCAGGGATCATCCCGCTTCACCGGCCGTGATTTCAGGTCAACCAGGTCGTCGATACGGATCCGCTGGCAAAGGTCGGCCGTCGGGTTGTCCAGCAGGCTGAAGATATTGATCTGCCGCACACGCCACGGCAAGCCGTCGAGATCGATCCGCTCCCCCTCGCGTACCGAGCCAACATTGAGAAACAGCTGGATTTGCTGCCAGTAACGCGGCAAGGCATTGCGCAGCGTGAGTGCAATACCCAGTAGCAGCAGCAGGCCGAGACTGATCAGCACCCATTCCTCCACCAGATATAACACCACCATCGGTCCCGCGATGGCCAGCATGACCGTGATGATCCGATGCACCAGGTCCAGCAGGCGAATACGGAAGCTGCGGTGCTCCTTGCTGTATCCCGGCACCAGCTTCACTATCGCCCGGTAGCTCAGGCGCGACAGCAGCAGCACGCCGACGACTACCAGGATGGCCTGGGTCAGGTAGAGGCCGCGCTTCTGGAAGAATGATTTCAGATAGCTCTGCGAGGCATCGGCCAGCGAGGACTCCGAACTCTCCAGCTTTTCGAGCTGCAGCTCGGCGGACTGCTGATCGCCCTGAATAACCGTCAGTTGCTGGCGCCATTCCGCCAGCATGCCCTCCAGGTAGCGGTCCAGGGATTCATCTGCGTTCTCGGTCAGCAGGCCCGAAAGATGGTTAATGGCCAGCTCGGCAACCACCTGTTTTGACGTGTAGTAGGCAATCTTGTCCTTGAGTTCGGACTTGATGCGTACATGGCTGGTCATGTCCCGCATCTCCTTGAGCGCAGGCTTGAGCAGGGCAAACAGTTCTTCCTGCAGGCTGAATTCCGCTTCCTCAGTGACCCGCAGACTGGCAATGTCCGCCCCGGCCGCGATCCCTCTCAGGTTCCGGGTAGTGGTCTGCAGATCGATTTCGAGCTTGTCGAGCTGCGCCTGTAAATCTTTCTTTTCGCCCGCTGTGCCGGCGGCTGTCAGTTGCTCGTTCAACTCCTGAATGCCACTTTTCAGTTCGGACTGCAGCTTGAGCAGTGACTGCAGCGTGCTGATGGTCTCCTGCTGATGCAGTGTGCTCGCCGGCGTGGCCACGCCCTGCTCCAGCGCCGCAACGGTTGCCGGCAACAGCCAACCGAGCAGGATGAACAGCATGAGCGGATAACGGCTAATGGTATGCAACATGGTTGTGAGACCTGAGTCGGGTGTCTGGTGGTGACTATGGCTGTTTCGGAAGGCGATAGTATCACTTGTCGGCAGCAGCGAGTTCAGTAGTAATAGGCAATCAGATAAATTCCGAGCAGGATGACAACCCACAGCACCATGCTGCCGGTGGCCCAGGTGCGGGCGAGGATTCCCCGGGGGCCGTGGTACAGGAACAGCGCGCCGAAGAAATTTCCGAGATATCTCAGAAAACTGATGCGTGATTGTAGATGAAAGTGGCTGAATGCCTGCGTTATCCGGTTGATCGCTCGTGGTCCCAGCCAGCGATAGGTCCACTCCACGTCAATATTGATGGCGCGCATCTCCGGCGGGTACAGGCCACTCAGTTTAAGCCAGCTAAAGGCCAGCGCAGAAAAGAACAGCAGTTGCAGCTGCGCCAATACGTGTGTGACGGTATAAGGGGAGTAGTCCACGGGGTATGGCAGCAGGCTGTAGAGCATGGCGGGCCAGCTGCCAATAGACACGCACAGTAGCGCCGCCAGCGCCATTGCCAGCAGCATGTTCAGCGGCGGTTCGCCCGTGCGGATCCCGGAATCCTGTGCGAAGAAGGCAAAGAACGGGATCTTGATGCCGGCATGATGAAACACGCCGGCCGAGGCAAACAACAAGGCCAGCCAGATCCAGTCATGACCCTCCTCAAGTGCAGCAGCCATCACCATGGACTTGCTGACGAAACCGCTGAACAGCGGGAACGCCGAAATCGAGCAGGCGCCGACGATGCACAGGCCGGTGGTGATCGGCATGCTCTTGTAGAGTCCGCCAAGGTCAGTGGCCTTGATCTTCCCGGTCATATGCAGCACGGCCCCCATGGACATAAACAGCAGGCCCTTGAAGATGACGTCATTGAAGGCATGCGCGACCGCGCCGTTGAGTGCCAGCGAGGTACCGATACCGATGCCGCAGACCATGAAGCCGAGCTGGTTAATCATGCTGTAGGCGAGTACCCGCCGCAGGTCGTTTTCTATGACGGCATAGAAAATCGGGAAACAGGTCATGACTGCGCCGATATAGATGAGTAGTTCGGTTCCCGGATAGCCACGCGCCAGCATATAGACGGCGGCTTTGGTCGTGAATGCACTGAGGAAAACCGTACCGGTCGGGGTGGCCTCGGGATAGGCATCGGTCAGCCAGCTATGCAACAGCGGAAAGGCGCATTTGATGCCAAAGGCGATGAACAGCAGCCAGCCCGATACGGTATCGAGGCCGATGTAGTCAAAGGCCAGCGAGCCGGTTTCATGGAAGCGCATGAGTATGCCGGCCAGCAGCAGCAGGCCGGATAAAAACTGGAATACAAGATACCGCCAGCCGGCCGCTACGGCCCGGGGTGACCGTTGTGACCAGATCAGGAACACCGAGGAGACTGCCGCCAGTTCCCAGTAGACAAATACTGAAATCAGGTCACCGGCAAGCACCGCGCCCAGGGCACTGCCGGCGTAGACCAGTGCGGCAACATGCTGAATACGGTCATGCACATGCAGCGAAAAGACGATCCCGATAAATGCGGCCAGATTGAATACGTAAGCGAACAACAGGCTCAGTCGGTCGGTCCGGTAAGGAGCGAGTTCATAGCCCAGCAGGTGTACCTTGACAATCAGGCCTTCCGGCGCGCCGGCCAGCAGGGCTGCGCTGATCAGCGGGATCAGCAGCAGCAGGGTCTTCTGCAGTCGGCCGCGCAGCAGCGCTAGCAGCAGCGCACCGGCAAAAAAGACCGCAAAGGGTGGCAGGCTAGCGATCATAATAATCTTCGGGGCGTTTCAGCAGCTTGCGCAGCTGCCTGGCAACGAGGACCAGCGATACGCAGGCCACGAATCCAAAGAAAGCGTAGAAACCCCACAGTGATTCCCAGTCATGGGCCACATGGCGATGTATGAACAGGTCGGCTGCAAGAAGCAGGGCACAGCTGAGGTAGAGTAGCCATAACAGGCGCCTGACATTCTTCGGCTTGTCGAACAGATGTTGCTGCTCCATTGATTTACTTCCTCATCTTCTCGTTACTGCAAGTACCTTATACCGCTACGTGGTAATGAATCGAGGAACAATTGTAGGGCTGAATTTATTCGGCCAACCTCAACTGGTCGAATGAATTCGACCCTACAGGTGCTTGATTTAAGTTGGCTATTCATTCAATCAGCAGTTGCAGGAGACGGTAGATGGGCCCCGGCGCGAAAAATAAAATAACGCAGGCCGCTGCTGTCAGTGTCAGCGCCGCCACGCAGGCCAGTGGTGCTTCCCGTACACCGGCGATTCCTTCACCATCGGGTGCGCGGCTGAAAAAAGCCCGCATCGGGATGGGTAATAAATAGGCGACGTTGAGCATGGAGCCGGCCAGCATTACACCCAGCATGAGGTGCTGCCGGGCATCCAGTGTCCCCAGGGCAAGAAACCACTTGCTCCAGAATCCACCCAGCGGCGGCAGTCCGATGATGCTGAGGCTGGCGATAAGGAATGCCGCCATGGTCACCGGCATGCGTCGGCCGAGGCCGTCCATTTCACTGATCAGTGTCTTGCGGGTGGCAACGATGATGGCACCGGCACAGAAGAACAGCGTGATCTTGGCAAAGGCGTGCATGACGATATGCATGCCACCGCCGACGATACCCAGCGGGGTCGCCAGCAGTGCGCCCAGCACGATGTAGGACAGGTGGCTGATGGTTGACCAGGCCAGTCGCAGTTTCAGGTTGTCTTGCCGCAGGGCAATAACCGCGGCCAGCAATATGGTGGTCGCAGCAACATACATCAGCCATTGGGTAGCCGGGACCTCTGCCAGAAAATCGATGCCGAAGATGTAGATGGCGACCTTGAGTACGGTAAACACGCCGGCCTTGACCACGGCAACGGCATGCAGCAGGGCACTCACCGGGGTCGGTGCGACCATGGCGGCGGGCAACCACAGGTGAAACGGCATCACCGCCGCCTTGCCGATACCGAAAATGAACAGCACCAGCAGTAGGCTGGCAGTGCCGGGTGTGATCGCACCTGCAAGGATGCCGCCGCTACGGAAGTCCAGGGTACCGGTCAGTGACCAGGTCCAGATCAGTGCCAGCAGTAAAAATACAACGGATGTGCCGAGCAGGTAACCGAGGTACATGCGGCCACCGTCACGGGCGGTACCGTCGCCGGCATGCGTTACCAGCGGATAGGTCGACAGCGTCAGCAGTTCATAGAAGATGAATAATGTAAAAAGATTGCCGGCAAACGCGATGCCCATGACGCTGCCAAGCGCCACGGCAAAGTAGCTGTAGTATGACGTCTGGCGCCGCTCGTGGTGACTGCGCATATAGCCGATGGAGTACACCGACGTCACTACCCACAGGAAACTCGCCAGCAGGGCAAACAACATACCCAGCGGTTCGACTTCGAAGCCGATTTTCAGTCCGGGCAGGGGTTCTGCGAGATTGATGGCCGGCCGGGCCCCGTTCAGGACGTCGTTGTGCAGTGAGAATACCAGCAGCAACAGGCACCCGGAGGTCAGCAGCGTGACCGCTTCCCGTGGATTGGGCCAGCGCTGCAATGCCGTTATCAGGACTGGTGCCAGCAGCGGCAGGGCAACGCAGGCCAGCACTGTCATTTCCGCGCTCATGCAGCGTACATGTCCACAGTTTTCACCGCGTCGCCTGTCCGATCAGGACGTCTGCGCCCTGCTGTGCGATGTCGATGACCAGGCTGGCGTTAACGCCCACGTAGAGGTTGGCACCGATGAGCAGCCAGACGGGTATGAGCATGCTGGCCGGCGCCTCCCTGACCTTGTGCATGCTGGCAGCGGGTAACTGGAAATAGGCGGCCTCCACCACGCGCCAGATGTAGATCAGCGCGAGCAATGAACTCACCAGAATGAGGACGGCCAGTGGCCAGTAACCATCTGCGAGTAGCGCGCTGACCAGATACCATTTGCTGATGAAACCGGCAGTCAATGGCAGACCCACCAGGCTCAGACCGCCCGCTACGAAGGCCGCCATGGTCCAGGGCATCTGTTTTGCAAGACCGTGCATGTCCTTGAGCTCAACCGATCCAAGTCGCAGGAATATGCAGCCCATTGCAAGAAACAGCGCACATTTTATCAGTGCATGGTTGAACAGGTGCAGCATGCCGGCAGTTACGCCTGCGCTGGTGGCAAGGCCGATGCCCAGAATGATGTAGCCGATCTGGGCGACGCTGGAGTAGGCCAGCATGCGTTTGATATTGTCCTGGAAGATAGCGACCAGCGAGGCAATCAGTATGGCGGCCACTGCCAGCAGCATGAGGATCTCGCCGACATGCATGGCAGCAAAAGAAAATTGGCTGCCGAACACCGTGAAGAACAAGCGCAGCAGCACGTAAATGCCGACCTTGGTCGCGGTGGCGGCGAAGAATGCCGATACCACTGAAGGGGCAAAGGTATAGGCATTAGGCAACCACAGGTGCAGCGGGAACAGCGCCAGCTTGATGCTGACACCCACGGTTACAAAGGCAAAGGCCACCCTGATGGTGCGCGTATCTGCGACTTCAGGCAGCCGCTGTGAAAGCTCCATCATGTTGAGCGTGCCGGTCATCATGTATAACAGACCGACACCAATAAGAATAAAGGTGGCGCCGATGGTGCCCATTACCAGGTACTGGAACGCAGCGGTCAGGGCGCGGCGTGAGGCACCCATGCTGATCAGTACATAGGAGGACAGCGAGGATATTTCCAGAAACACGAACAGATTGAAGGCATCACCGGTGACCACGATACCCAGCAGTCCGGTCAGGCATAACAAGTAGCAAGTGTAGAAAAGCCCCGCGAGTTTTTTCGGTATTTCATGCGCAACGCTGCGCCTGGCATACGGCATTACCACGGCGCCAATGGTGGTAATGACAAGAATCATCAGGGCGCCGGCCATATCGACCCGATACTCAATCCCCCAGGGCGTTGCCCAGGCGCCGATGGCATAGGAAATCGTTCCCTCGGCATACACACGTTGCGCCAGCAGCACCGCGATGGCCAGTGCCAGCCAGCTGACTGTCAGCGCGCAGGCCCAGGCATGGCGGGGGTTGCGCAGCAGCAGGCACAGCGGGGCAGAGGCCAGCGGGACGACGACCTGCAGGGCGGGAAGGTGCGCAGTCAGCACAGAGAAGAACTCATACTTCCTCGTCCTGGACGTGGATATCGTCTTCGTTGATGGTGCCGTAGGCTTCCCTGATGCGAACCACCAGCGCCAGCCCGAGGGCAGTGGTCGCCAGGCCGACAACGATGGCCGTGAGGATCAGCACGTGCGGCAGCGGGTT
>JAQBDO010000279.1:0-7276 GCA_032124375.1 Gammaproteobacteria bacterium | reverse complement strand
ACTGTGACGGCTTCATCCTGCCCTGACTCCCCGATGATGCAAGTGACATCAGTTTCATGATCGACAATAACAGCCGTCATAAAACGCGTGGCAATCGCCGTCGGCAGCAGATCATCTGCCAACGGCAAATTCAGGCAGGTTTCTATTTGTGCAACCAGCTCATAGCCAAGGTAAACAAACCAGCCACCGGTAAAAGGCATAGCTACATCAGCAGGAGCAGCTGTGCGGTTTAATTGCCACCAGCTATCAAACGTCTCAAGGAAATCATTGGCGGACGGGGTCACTGCAGCGGGCACAAGCAGGCTGCCTTTTGAATCCAGCAGCAGACTCTCACCGGGGAAAGCAAACAGGATGTCATAACGGCCCTGGGCGCTACTTTTCAACAGGTGCGGATAACGGCAAGGGTGCATCCGGTGCAGGTCTACCGGATTAAAGGCGGTATCGACTGCCCTTACAATCGTGGTCATTTCAGGAAACAGTGTACGCTACCTGCGGCTGCATCACGCGGTGCGCGCGAGGACTAGCTCAGCCGGCGAAAAATCAGTGTACCGTTGGTACCACCGAATCCAAATGAATTGGACATTGCGGTTATTATCTCCATCTGCCGTGCTGTATTCGGCACATAGTCCAGATCACATTGCGGATCCGGATTGTCCAGATTGATGGTGGGCGGAGCAACCTGGTCACGAATTGCCAGCAACGAAAACACCGCTTCAATCCCGCCCGCTGCGCCCAGCAAATGCCCTGTCATGGATTTTGTCGAGCTGATGGCCAGCTTGCCTGCCAGATCACCAAATGAGCGCTTGATTGCCTGCGTCTCGGCGATATCGCCGGCAGGCGTTGAGGTGCCGTGCGCATTGATGTAGCTAACATCGCTGTGGTTCATTCCTGCATCAGCCAGGGCGGCATCCATACAGCGTGCCGCACCTTCCCCGCCCTCTGAAGGCTGTGTCATGTGGAAGGCATCACCACTCATGCCGAAGCCCGCCACCTCGGCGTATATATTGGCTCCACGTGCGCGCGCCTGCTCATACTCCTCAAGCACGACGATACCTGCCCCGTCACTGAGTACAAAACCATCACGATCCCTGTCCCAGGGACGACTGGCAGTCGTGGGATCATCATTGCGTGTTGACAGTGCACGCGCCGATGCAAACCCGCCAACACCCGTAGGACAGGTCGTCATCTCTGCGCCACCGGCAACCATGATATCTGCATCACCATAGGCAATGGTGCGAGCCGCTACTCCGATATTATGTGTTGACGTAGTGCAGGCCGTGACAATCGCGATATTGGGACCTTTCAGTCCGTGCATGATCGACAGGTTACCGGCAATCATATTGATAATATTGCCAGGTACAAAGAACGGTGAGATCTTGCGCGGACCACCATCAAGATAGGTATGGTAGGCATTTTCGATGCCGTGCAAGCCTCCGATCCCTGATCCAATAGCAACACCGGCACGATTGGCATTGGCATCCGTTATCTCGATGCCCGAGTCTTCAATTGCCTGACATGCGGCAGCAATACCGTAGTGGATGAATGAGCCCATGCGGCGTGCATCCTTGTCCGGTATATATCGAGACACATCAAAATCTCTGATCTCACCACCAAAGCGCACCGAAAAATCAGCGACATCAAAATTGGTGATGGGACCGATACCGCTATTACCGGCAAGGATGTTATCCCAGGCAACTTTAACGCTGTTACCCACAGGTGAAACAACGCCAAGGCCAGTTACAACAACACGTCTTTTAGACAACGCTCAACCCCCACAAACAACCTGCCAGGATTTCTACACAACCAGGATAAAAAGCCGCTCCCGACGGAACAATCAGGATCGACCGGAATAACAGAGGAAAAACTAGTCCTTGTTGGCGTTCACATAATCAATTGCTTGCTGGACTGTGGTGATCTTTTCAGCTTCTTCATCAGGAATTTCGCATTCGAACTCCTCTTCCAGCGCCATCACCAATTCGACCGTGTCCAGAGAATCAGCGCCAAGATCATCAACAAAGGAAGAGCTGTTACTCACTTCATCTTCCTTAACCCCTAATTGCTCGATAACAATCTTCTTGACGCGCTCATCAATATTGCTCATTTCGGGTTTTTCCTCTCAGTATTTAATTTAGGCAGCCCAGGCTGCGCAGGTATTGTAGTGAAAGCGGTCGACAACATACAAGTTACATCCATCAGCCCGCATTCAGTGAAAATAAAAGTAACCGCGTAACAGCCTGATCAATGTATTTATATTATATATTACATGTCGTTATGAAATACATATAAGAAAGCAATTAATATCATCTGCGAACATAACGATCGCAAGCCTAGCCCATATACATGCCTCCGTTCACATGCAGGGTTTCACCGGTTATATAGGCAGCATCTTCAGAAGCCAGAAAAGCAACGGCATTGGCGATATCCTCAACCCTGCCAAGTCGCCCCAGAGGTATCTGTTCGAGTAACACCTGCTGCTGCGCTTCCGGTAATTCTCTCGTCATGTCGGTATCAATAAAGCCTGGCGCTACCGCATTGACAGTGATACCCCGCGAACCAATTTCCCGTGCCAGTGATTTTGTAAAGCCAATCACACCCGCCTTGGTCGCCGCATAGTTGGCCTGTCCGGGATTGCCGGTTGCACCAATGACGGAGGTTATCGTTATAATTCTGCCATGTTTGGCCTTCATCATGCCGCGCAGGCAGGCCTTGCTCATGCGAAAGGCCGACGTCAGGTTTGTCTCTATGACGTCATCCCATTCAGCATCCTTCATTCGCATTAATAAATTGTCACGCGTTATGCCAGCGTTGTTGACCAAAATTGTTGGCGCGCCGTATTCTTCCTGGATGCTCTTCATCAGTGCTGCGATTGAATCATGGTCGGTAACATTCAATACCTTGCCAGCGCCCCTGATACCACTCGCGGCAAAACTGTCTGTTATCCCCTGTGCACCACCCCCGGAAGTAGCCGTACCAATCACCGTTGCGCCCTTGCTGCCCAGCGTTGCCGCGATAGCCTTGCCGATGCCGCGACTTGCCCCGGTGACCAGTGCTATTTCATTACCAATAGACATAAACAGACCTCAAAAATAAGTTCCTGCATAAGCACCAGGACTAGTGCTCTTTCAACCTGAAAATAACGTACGCTGAACTATATCAAGCTGAGCACAAAAGTAATGTAGTAGCCACGAAAGCACACGCAATGACACGGAAAAAAAGTATCTTATGGCATTTATTCCTCCGTGTCATTGCGTGTACTTCCATGGCAATCATATCCATCTTTATCAGATTGAAGCAGTACTAATTGCCAAGCGCCGCAGTCAATGAAGCCGAATCAAAAATGCTCGCGCTGGCGATTGACTTGTCGATTCTTTTGCACAGACCTGCCAGCACCTTTCCCGGGCCGGCCTCGACTATCCGGGTCACGCCCTGCCCACTCAGGTGTTGCACAGACAACACCCATTGCACAGGACAGTAAAGCTGCTTTGCCAGGTTTTCACGTATCACATCCGGCCGCTCATGAATCGCCGCATCGACATTCTGCATGACCGCTATTGCTGGCGTGCTGATAGTTGTCTGCGCCAGCCTCTCGGCAAATTGTTCTGCTGCCGGCTGCATAAGTGCGCAATGCGACGGCACACTGACCGCCAGTGGTAATGCACGCTTTGCCCCGGCTTCCTTCGCCAGCACTATAGCCCGCTCAACTGCAGCTGCATTACCGGCGATCACCACCTGACCCGGTGAGTTAAAATTGACCGGCGACACCACTTCCCCTGCGGCAGCCCTGCAGCAAACATCGATAATCGTTGCGTCATCCAGACCAAGGATTGCCGCCATGGCGCCCACACCTGCCGGTACCGCTGACTGCATACAGCGTCCACGTTCTTCAACAAGACTGATCGCCTCTGTAAATTCCAGCGCACCGGCACAAACCAGCGCAGCATATTCGCCGAGACTGTGGCCGGCCATCACGCCGGGAACAGCACCACCGGCACGTCGCCACACACGCCAGACAGCAACGCCGGCTGCCAGCATTGCCGGCTGGGTCTTGTCCGTGCGATTTAACTCTTCTTCAGGCCCGTCCTGCGTGAGCGTCCACAAATCATAGCCCAGCACATCACTTGCCTCGGCGAACGTCTCATTAACCAGCGGGTAGCTTGCCGCCAGTTCAGACAGCATTCCAGGTGACTGGGAGCCCTGGCCGGGGAATACAATAGCCAGTGATGAATCTGTGTTTTCTGCAGCAGTGTTCATGATATGCAGTGACTGTGAGGTTCATACTTCAACAAGGCCGAACCCCAGGTGAACCCGCCACCAAAGGCTTCCATCAGCAATATTTCGCCACGCTTGATGCGGCCGTCACGTACGGCTACATCCAGCGCCAGCGGCACCGATGCGGCCGAGGTATTGCCATGCTCATCAACGGTCACGACGACGTGATCCATGGACATTTTCAGCTTGCGCGCAGTCGCCTGAATAATACGAATATTGGCCTGGTGCGGAATCAGCCAGTCAACATCGGTTTGTTCCATGTTATTGGCAGCCAGTGTTTCATCAACAATTCGGCCGAGCGTATTCACCGCCATCTTGAAGACTTCGTTACCCTGCATCTGTATATAGGCCTGTCCGGCCTGCACCTTGTCATAACCCGCCGATATGCCTGCCGGCACAGTCAGCAAGTGTTCATAACTGCCATCGGCGTGCAAGTGCGTGGAAAGAATGCCCGGCTCATCACTGGCCTCCAGGATAACCGCGCCGGCGCCGTCGCCAAACAGGATGCCGGTGCCACGATCATTCCAGTCAACAATACGGGACAACGTTTCCGCACCCACGACCAGCGCGCATCTTGCAGAACCGGTTTTAATAAACTTATCGGCGATTGCCAGTGCATAAACAAAACCGGTACACACTGCCTGCACATCAAAAGCAGCTGTACCGTGTATATCAAGTCGTTGTTGCAACAGACAGGCAGTACTGGGAAAGACGCGATCCGGCGTGGTCGTTGCCAGCACGATCAGGTCAATCTGGCGCGGCGTGCGCCCCGCCGCTTCCATGGCACGTGTTGCTGCAATTTCTGCCAGGTCACAGGTAGTCTCACCACCGGCTGCAATATGCCGTTTATAAATACCGGTACGATCACGAATCCATTCATCCGATGTGTCCATGATCTTTTCCAGATCATGATTGGTTAGCACTTTCTCGGGCAGATAACTCCCGGTGCCGGTAATACGTGAATACTTCATCATGATCGCCTGTTTTCCTTGTAGGCCTGCAATTGGGCAGTGATTCGTTGTGGCACATCTTCGCGAACTTCAAGGATAGCCACCTTGATGGCGTTTGCAAAGGCAAATGCATCCGCACTGCCGTGGCTCTTTATGACAATACCCCGCAATCCCAGCAAACTGGCACCGTTATAGCTGCGCGGATCAATCCTGCTGCGAAAAGCCTTCAATACCGGCATGGCGACCAACGCAGCCAGCCTGGTAAAAATATTTCTGGTGAATTCCTGCTTGATAAAGGCTGCGATCATCTTCGCCACGCCTTCGCTGGTCTTGAGCGAAACATTACCGACAAACCCGTCGCAAACTATAACGTCAAAATCGCCCTTGTAGATATCGTCACCCTCGGCATAGCCGTCATAATTCGGCATATTCTCGGACAGTAACTTTGCCGCATCCTTGACCTGCTCATTCCCCTTGATTTCCTCTGCGCCGATATTCAGCAGACCAACACGCGGCCGGCTATTGCCATCCACCGCTTCTGCAAGCACTGAACCCATCAGGGCAAACTGAAACAGATGCTCGGCGTTACAATCGACATTAGCGCCCAGATCCAGCATCCAGGTATGCGACTTGATCGATGGCAGAGCAGTACAGATCGCCGGACGATCAATACCAGGCAGCATTTTCAGAACAAAACGCGATGTCGCCATCAGCGCACCGGTATTCCCGGCACTGACGCAGGCATCAGCGCTGCCGTCCTTGACGAGGTTGAGCGCAACCCGCATGGAAGAGTCTTTTTTGTTACGCAGGGCACTGGAGGGCAATTCATCCATCTCAACCTGCTGGCTGGCATGGTGAATAGTAAGCCTGGAAGAGTGTTTTTCAGCGCCAGCAGCCTGCAGTTCCTGCCTCAGCCTTGTTTCGTCACCAACGAGGATAATATTAACATCGGCATTCTGCGTGATGGACTCGAGCGCTGCCGGGACCACCACTGAAGCCCCTGCGTCACCGCCCATTGCATCAAGTGCAATCGTAATTCCGGCACTCATGGGACAAGTAGCTGGATCATACTGGCATGACTATCCAGAGAAGCGGGTGCCGGCAGATAACACCCGCCACACTCACAGCTTCCGTTAAAGGGGTGAACGATCAGCCCTGATCGGTATTGATAACCTTGCGGCCCTTGTAAAACCCGTCTGCACTGACGTGGTGGCGTATGTGTGTCTCGCCGGTAGTCGGTTCAATGGATAGTGTGCTTGCAGTCAGTTTGTCATGTGCGCGACGCATGCCACGTTTTGACGGTGTCTTGCGACCTTTTTGTACAGCCATGTTACCAGCCCTCTGTTACTGTTTCTGTTTCAATTCCGCCAGTACAGCAAAGGGGTTTCCCCGTTGCTTGCCCGCTGGCGGCTTGTACGCTTTCACGAACGCATGACACGCATCAGAATCCCTGTGCAAGGGTACAATGGGTAGTGCCAGTAATACTTCTTCCGCAATAATGTCCGCAAGGCATGCTGGTTCTGCTGTTACCGCCAGTGGTTCGTAGCAATCAGGCAATGCTTGCACTGCGCGCTCGTCACAAACGAAACCAAGACGGAAAGTCAAATCCAGCGGCAACGTCATGTCCTTCATACACCGCTGACAGCCAAGGATGACCTCTCCCCGAATGGTCCCTGCGAGGAAACGGGTACCACCTGTATCCTTACCCAGGTGCAGCTCGATCTCCAGCTCACCCTGCTCCGATGCCAGCGCCGGCAATAATCGCTCAAGCCCCGCTACCGCTAACCGGCCACGCAAGTCTCGCCCTGCTTCGGCTGTTGCAATCAGATCCAGCCGATCTGGCAGGTGGTTTATCATAACCCGATTATATTATATGGCAGATTATGGAGTGTCAATCTGAATGGACACTCAAGGCTTTACTCATCCCGCTAAAATTCATATGGTTAGCCATAATGTCAGCCATGGGGTTCGGATAACCGGAAAACAGCGTGATAAAGAAACTCCTGATCGCCAATCGCGGCGAAATTGCTGTGCGCATTATACGGGCCTGCACTGAG
>JAQBDO010000278.1:0-7071 GCA_032124375.1 Gammaproteobacteria bacterium | reverse complement strand
TCCAGGGCATCCAGATAGGCAGTAACGATGTCCTCAGCTGCAGATTCAGTCATAGTGTTTATTGTAGCGCCATATCATCACCTTCACGATTGCCTGATTATAGTTCACCATCAGCAAAACAGCCGCGCGCAACAGCGACAGGATTTTTGCTCCCGAATCCACTAAGATATTGCTCCTTTTCATCAGGTCTGAAAACAGTGTGAGCAACTTCATACCCGGACAACGCTGGGTCAACTACGCCGAATTACAGCTGGGTCTTGGCACCGTGCTGACTGTCGAACTGCGCACCGTCACGCTGGTGTTCATGGCAACCGGGGAGACCCGCACCTATTCAATGCAGACCGCGCCGCTAACGCGCGTCATGTTTGCACCCGGCGACACCCTGCGCAGTCACGAGGGCTGGTCGCTCAAGGTCGAACGCGTTGCCGAACAGGATGGCCTGCTGACCTATATTGGCAGCAGTGAAGACCCACGGAATACGGAACTGCCTGAAGGCCAGCTTGACAGTCACTTGCAACTGAACTGGCCTGCCGAGCGACTTTTCACCGGGCAGGTCGACCCTGATCGCTGGTTCGAGTTGCGTTATCAGACCCTGCAGCATGTTAACCGCCTGGCGCACTCGGATCTGCGCGGCCTTACCGGTGGTCGCACTGCGTTAATTCCACACCAGTTATACATCGCCCACGAAGTCGCCAATCGCTATGCCCCGCGGGTGTTGCTGGCTGACGAGGTCGGACTCGGCAAGACCATCGAAGCCGGTCTGATTCTGCACCAGCAGTTACTGACAGAACGTGCCCGACGCATTCTCATCGTGGTACCCGAGAGCCTGCTGCATCAGTGGCTGGTTGAAATGTTACGGCGCTTCAATCTGGCGTTCAGCATCCTGGACGAACAACGTTGCCAGGGAATCACCGAGAGCAGCGGACAGGAAAACCCGTTTCACGCCGAGCAGCAGGTGCTGTGCACACTGGAGTTTTTCGGACAACATCCTGACCGTCATCAGCAGGCTGTTGCCGGGGACTGGGATCTGCTGGTTGTCGACGAGGCACATCATCTGCAATGGTCACCCGGACACGTCAGTCCCGAGTATCAACTGATTGAAGCGCTGGCACTGCAGACACGCGGCGTACTGTTACTCACTGCCACCCCCGAACAACTCGGCAAAGAGAGCCACTTCGCGCGCCTGCGCCTGCTGGACCCGGATCGTTTTCACGATTTTGATGCCTTCATGACCGAGGAAAAATCCTATGAACCCGTCGCCGGCGCGGTCGAGGCATTACTGGGCGAACAGCCGCTGGATGCCAGCGCGAGCAACCGTCTGCGCGCAATGCTGGATACACAGGAAGACGCTCAGCTGCTGGACCTTGTGCAGGACCCGGATGCTGATACGGCACAGCGGACCACGGCACGTACACAACTGGTAGAACAGCTGCTCGACCGTCACGGCACCGGCCGGGTTTTGTTCCGTAATACCCGCAGTGCGGTGAAAGGGTTCCCGGAACGACAACTGCACAGTTACCCGCTGCCGTTGCCGGAGGCCTATGCCCGGGTACTCCAGCAGTCGCAGCACAACGCCACTATAAATCCGTTGTTACTGCTGTGCCCCGAATTGTCGTATCAATGCGCCCCGGATACAGCCGGGATACACTGGACACAGATCGATCCACGCATCGGCTGGCTGATTGAAAAACTCAGGGCGGTACGCCCGGACAAGGTACTGGTTATTACCGCCAGCGCTGAAACTGCCATGGATCTTGCAGAGTGGATGCACAGCAGGAAAGGCCTGCACGCAGCCGTGTTCCACGAAGGTATGAGTATTATTGAACGTGACCGTGCCGCTGCCTATTTTGCCGACATGGAATTCGGCACACAGGTACTGGTCTGTTCCGAGATCGGCAGTGAAGGTCGCAACTTCCAGTTTGCGCATCACCTGATTTTGTTTGATCTGCCGCTCAACCCTGACCTGCTGGAGCAACGCATCGGGCGACTGGACCGCATCGGTCAGACTGACACCATACAGATACACGTACCTTACCTGGAACACACGGCACAGGCCGTGATGCAACAGTGGTACCACGAGGGACTTGCTGCCTTTGAACACATTTGCCCCGCCGGACAGACCGTGTTTGCAACAGTTGCAGACAGCCTGCTGGAGACCCTCGGGAAACCGGACGACCTGACTGCCCTTGTCGAGCATTCCCGGGAACTCAACCAGTCATTGAATGCGGCCTTGCATCGTGGTCGCGACCGCTTGCTCGAATACAGTTCCTGCCGGCCAGTAGCCGCCCATGCCCTCAAGGCACGGGCGGAGGCCATTGACGATGACAGGCACCTGTTCAACTATCTGGAACAGGTCTGTGACTGCTATGGCATCGACATGGAACCCCACTCTGCCGGTAGTCATATCCTGCTGCCGGGCGAGCATATGCATGCCAGCAGCTTCCCCGGCCTGCGCGATGAAGGCATGACGTTCACCTGTGACCGTAACATTGCACTGGCGAATGAAGACCAGGAGTTCATCAGCTGGGAACACCCGCTGTTAACCGGCGCGATCGATATGGTATTAAGTAACGAAACCGGCAACTGCGCCATGTCGACCATTAAACACCCGGCCATTAAAGCCGGCAGTTTACTACTGGAGTGTGTCTACATACTGGATAGCGTTACCAGCGAGGCACTGCAAACACGCCGTTACCTGCCGCCCGGCATGATTCGTGTTGTCACTGACCAGCAGGATAACGATCACAGCAATACGCTGACACATGAAATAATCAACAGCCTGCGGGAAACAATCAAGTCCGAAACGGCCGTCAGGGTCATTCGTGGCTATACCAGCCTGCTGCGCGAGATGCTCGATGCCAGTGAAAAACTGGCATCCAGGCAAACGCCAAAGTTGCTTGCTGCCGCTCACCAACAATCGCACCAGATGCTGGATAAAGAAATACATCGCCTTAAAGAATTGGCCCGGGTCAATCCGAACGTACGCAAGGAAGAAACAGAATTTCTGGAATTACAACAGCAAGCAGTCAGCGCTGCACTGGACTCGGCAAGCTTGCGACTGGATGCACTGCGCGTGCTGGTTGCAACCTGAGGAGGGTGTTGTAAAAGCAATCATGCAGGTTGGATTAGCGCAGGTAACCCAACACCTCAATCGCTTGTCCGGTTACGCTATCGCTAACCCGACCCGCAAAAAGGCTGTTGCGACGACCTCCTGAGGCCGTAGACGCTCGCTAGCCAAGGCACTCCAGATACGTCACTACCTTTTGCAACTGGTCATCATCCACGATCAGCCGGTGCGGCACCCCGCCCAGCCCCGTATCATCCACCCGCAACCAGTGTCGCATGGCGACGCCATCACCCCCCGTTTTGTTATACAGGGCACGGTAGAATCGCACGAATAACTGTGCCTGCTGCCACGCCCCGGTACCCGGTTCAAGGCAACGCTGCGCAGCAGCCAGCTCACCAATATCCCCGCATTGCAGACGCAGCACGCGTGCCAGCTCTGCCTGAAACAGATCCAGCAACGCGATGATCTGCAGCACTGACCGGGTCAGCTCACGCGGATCATCGCCAGCCACCTTGATCTCAAAAACCACCTTTCATGACTCCAAGTTGCTTAATACAGAGTATTCTGTAAACCATTGATTTTGTATTATTACATGACTCCGGAATTTTAACCGTCTATACTAAATGCCAGGTGTTGCCCATACACGGAAATGCGGCTATCGACCGTCCTCACGAGCATAAAGGAGATCAACATGTTTTTGAAAGAAAAGAGTAAAGATGACCTGGTTGAGGTACTGACCCTGAAAGATCTGTTTGACCCCTTTTGCGGCACACTGATCGGCCGCTACCAGCACGGCGAGGACATGCAGGACCCGGAAACCTTCAAGAAGTCTGAACTGACTTTTCTGTCCGGCGAGGCGCTGCCGCGCTGCTGGGTGGATGCCCACTACCGGGACAGCGAACTGCAACGGTAACGCGGCACGACTGCAGGAGCACATCGCGTGCGCGATCCGCTCCTGCAATTATAAAATCCGTTGTCAGATATAGCCTTCAGCAACTACGGAAATGCCGGTGCAGGTATACACGGCATAATACAAACTACCCATGTCATCCTGTTCTGTTTCTGAAGAAATGACGCCTGCATGCCGGCTGTTGAGAAATCCAGCGAAGCTCGAGGCACCCGCATGGGGATGGTAGCCGACCGCGTATTCACTACCCTGTGACGCCCGGTGGTAGATGACTTCACAGTCATCGACTCCACGACTGTCGTCTGCCAGCATATCCGCCACTGACAGATTCAGGTCATCACTCTGCACACTGACCATGGATATACCTGACTGAATGATCCCGGATTGCTCAAGGACAGTCACTGCCTGTGCGCCGGCCAGCACTATAATCAGAATAAACGCCACGAAGAAAAACGCTGTATAAATATCCTGCATTGGTTTCTGCACAGCACCACACCTCTTCACTTATTATTTTTTCACATCGATCATCCCACAATGAGCGGCACACAACTCATGACAACATCCTCACCCGGGAGCAGGCTCGCGTCTATTGGACTTAGGTTGTAAGCAACAGGGAGTCGAGGCAAAAAACATGCGCGCAATGGGCTATGGCGAGTTGCAACCGGTTATCACTTGTGATGGCCACTGACGTGCGCATGCAAGGGTCGCGTGTCACTGAATTTTTGCTGTTGATCCGGTGACGCCTCCGTCTGGTATTTATCTTTCCATTCAGCATACGGCATACCGTAGATCACGGTGCGCGCCTGCTCATAATCCATGTCAACGCCACGCGCCTCCGCCGCACCCTGATACCATTTTGCCAGGCAATTCCGGCAAAACCCGGCCAGATTCATCAGCTCAATATTCTGCACATCCGTGCGCCGCTGCAAGTGCTCCAGCAGCCCCCTGAAGGCCGCCGCTTCCATTTCAGTCTGTGTCTTGTCATCCATTAGCTGTTCCTCTATCTGGTCCCGGTTACTCAGGATTTATTGTCTCCGCGCTTGAGAAAACGAGATGCGTACCAGCAGCTGGCCTGCATGTCGTAGCCCTGTTCACGCGCCCAGGCAATCGCCGTGCGCACCAGTTTCTCGGCGATACCCTGCCCGCGGAGCGCTTCCGGCACGAAGGTACGGATAAAATCTATAGCGTTATCCGGCAACAGTTTGTATTCCAGCACGGCCTGCTGGCCATCAAGCTGCATGACAAAGCGGTGCTGTTGTGGTTGATGCTCAGGGTTCTTATCGTCTGCTTCCATTAGATTTATCCACTTCGGGTGGGGCTTGAGGGAGTCTGCATGATCGGTAAAGGAACAAGGCGAACACCCATCAGCGGCAGCACAAAACAATGTCTGACGGGTACGCTGCTCCTTTACCCGTCCTACAGGATATCAACACGCCCCTATATTGTAGAACGGGTAAAGGAGCAGCGCGACGTACCCCTCACAACACACTTAATTAACAGTTATAGAAAAACACCAGCTACTTCACAATCCGGTAACAGGGAACGTATTCCTTGCCCGGCAGTTTCATGCGATGTTGCGCAACGAATGAGGCCAGCAAGGCATCCATGGGTTCCATGATACTGGCAGCACCACGAATTTCGAAATGCCCGTGCTGCTCAATAGCACGGATTCCTTCATCCTTGACATTACCGGCAACTACCCCGGAAAAGGCGCGGCGCAGATTGGCTGCCAGCAGATGAGGTTCCATGTCAGGACGCAGCTCCAGCGCGTACATATTTTCATGCGTGGGATTAAACGGCTGCTGGAACTCCCGGTCAATCTTCAGACGCCAGTTAAAGTAGTAGGCATCGCCATGCCTGGTACGAAATTCACACACCTGCTTGAGACCGGCATGCATTTCGCGCGAGACCCTGTCAGGGTCGCCCACAATAATCCGGTAACGTTGCTGTGCCTCAATACCCAGCGTGTCGAGAATGAACTGATTAATCTGCTTGAAATATTCCGCCGCACACTCGGGCCCTGTCAGGATCAACGGGAACGGGATGCTCTTGTTGTCCGGGTGTAGCAGGACACCGAGGATATACAAAATTTCTTCCGCCGTGCCGGCACCACCGGGAAACACAACAATGCCGTGACCGATGCGCACAAAGGCTTCCAGGCGTTTCTCAATGTCCGGCATAATCACCAGCTCATTGACAATCGGATTCGGCGACTCGGCTGCAATTATGCCAGGCTCGGTAATACCAAGATACTGACCGTCACTGATGCGCTGTTTTGCATGACCAACCGCTGCACCTTTCATCGGGCCTTTCATCGCCCCCGGTCCACAACCGGTGCATATATCCTCGCCGCGCAGACCGAGGTGATAACCAACCACCTTGGTATAGTCATATTCCTCACGTGATATCGAATGCCCGCCCCAGCACACCACCATATTCGGCTTTGTCATCGACCGCAAAATATTGGCATTACGCAGGATATGAAACACTGCATTGGTAATACCTGACGAATGCGTCAAATCGAATTGCGGATTGTCATTTATTTCATCGCTGACATAAATAACGTCACGCAACACGGCAAACAGGTGCTCACTGATGCCCTTGATCAGCTTGCCGTCAACAAAGGCATGGGCCGGGGCGCCGGTAATCTCCAGCTTGATACCCCGCTCGTTCTGAACCACACGGATATCGAAAGACCGGTAACGTTCCAGCAGTTCCTTGCCATCGTCCAGCTGGCTGCCGCTGTTCAGCACCGCCAGCGAGCAATTACGAAACAGTGTGTACAAACCACCCTGACTGGTATCGAGTAATTTATGCACCTCGGCCCTGGACAAAATCTCCATACGGCCATCCGGTGAAATACGTGCATCGACCACTTCATAGGGCATAGCTATTATTCTCTTCCTGAATATATGAAAGGTTGTTACCCGGCATTATCGTATCAGCCCCATTGACGGGTACGCTGCGCTTTACCCGTCCAACGGAAACGTTACGTGTAGGACGGGTAAAGCGCAGCGTACCCGTCAATCGGGCTGATACGGTAATGCCGGGTAGCAACCTTTTATATATTCAGGAAGAGAATAATAGCTATGCCCTA
>JAQBDO010000277.1:0-9554 GCA_032124375.1 Gammaproteobacteria bacterium | reverse complement strand
AGCAGCATCTGCAAATGCAAAAAATGATGAAGAAAATGTCCAAGGGCGGTTTGTGAAAAATGATGCGTGGTATGCAAGGTCTGAAGGGGATGGGGGGGCGGGGCTTCCAGGCCTGACGGGGGGATGAGCCGGTTCGTCAGGCGAGAAAAAACGGTGGCCTGGGCCACCGTTTTAGAACTGCGCTATCTGGTTGCTTCACAAAGTTTTATTATGTTTTTGTGTTATTGCAAATGTCCGTTGCGCCAAGTTTTTTTTATTGTTGATGTGCAATGAGCTGTTGTTCTTTTATGTGCTGGTATGTTCTCCACCGAAAGTTTTCTACTTCTTCTTTGCTCGGTAAATAATACAGCAATCGCCGTGCCAGTTAATAAAAAACCAATAATTTGAATAAGATACCGGAATGCTGCTGCTCTGCGGCAGGACGTCCGAAGTGTGGGTGTAAGGGATACCGACGCTTTCCGTGTCATGCCGCAGCCTGTAAATATTTTAAAAATATTACATTAATCAATAAGCTATAAGTGTAAATAGTGTGAAGTATGGTTCGGCAACAGGCTGTAACAAAAGTCGACAGCTGTTTGTCTGTCGGGCCAGCGACAATTTTTCATGAATGACCGGTATTTGTTTTCCTGTAGCCCTTCACATTCGTGGGGAATCGCGTAAAATTGCGCGGTTTTCAAGGGTAGCTGCCGGGTAGATTCCGGCTGGCACATTTTTTACCAGGCAACTTTCAGGATAGAGACTCTTATGGTGACGATCAGAATGTCACGTGGTGGCGCGAAGAAGCGCCCCTTTTACCACATCGTAGTAACAGATAGCCGTAACCGCAGGGACGGACGTTATATCGAGCGGCTTGGCTTTTTTAACCCGCTGGCTACCGGTGGTGAAGAACGCCTGCGTCTGGATGCAGAGCGTGCCGATCACTGGGCCGCGCAGGGAGCACAGTTATCTCCGCGTGTTGCCAAGTTGTTGAAGGATTGCCGGGCACAATAGTTTGTTTGCCCGCCGGTCGATGGTTGGGCCGGGAGCGTAGCGGTGGATGATGGCGAACAGTTGGCAGACCAGTTGCTGGTGATGGGGCGGCTGGGGTCACCTTTCGGTGTTAAGGGCTGGTTACATGTCACGGCGTATACGGAGCTGGCGGAAAGCCTGCTCGACTACACGCCCTGGTACATTCACAGGCAGGATAGCTGGCGGGTCATTGAAGTTATTTCCGGACGCGCGCATGGCAAAGGCCTGGTGGTGCAATTGAAAGGTTGCCAGGACCGGGATGAGGCCGCGTTACTGACAGGCTCCGAGGTCGGCGTCTACAGGCACCAGTTACCGCCCGCCGCTGCAGACGAATATTACTGGAGTGACCTGGTGGGTATGCAGGTCATTACGCAAGACGGCAGGGCGCTAGGACTTCTGGATCACCTGTTTGAGACCGGCGCGAATGATGTGATGGTCGTCAAGGGGGAACAGGAATACCTGGTCCCTTACATAGACGGGCAGGTGGTGCGGTCAGTTGATCTGGAAACCCGTGAAATAAGGGTTGACTGGGATCCTGACTTTTAGCGCCATTACAGTATGCGAGTCGATGTCATTACCCTGTTTCCTGAAATGGTCAGGGTATGTGCCAGCCACGGTGTTCAGGGGCGCGCCATTGAAAATGGCCTGCTTGAGTTGCAGACCTGGAACCCGCGGGACTACACCGTGGACAAGCACCGCGGTGTCGATGACCGGCCCTACGGCGGCGGCCCCGGCATGGTGATGCAGGTGCAACCCCTGCGGGCAGCGATACAGGCAGCCAGGGAAACAGCAACAGCGGCGCCGTTGATTTATTTGTCACCGCAGGGCGCGCGCTTTGATCAGCGCAAGGCGCAGCAGCTGGCCGGACTGGAACGTATCATCCTGCTGGCGGGTCGTTATGAAGGGGTCGATGAACGCATTATCGATCTGGAAGTAGACGAGGAATTGTCGGTGGGTGATTACGTGCTCAGTGGTGGTGAGCTGCCGGCATTAACCGTGATGGATGCGGTGACGCGCCTGTTGCCCGGTGCATTGGGTGACGCGGATTCTGCGCAGGAAGATTCCTTCATGGATGGCCTGCTCGACTATCCGCATTACACGCGGCCTGAAGAGATTGACGGATTGCGGGTACCCGATGAACTGATCGGGGGTAACCATGCTGACATCCGGCGCTGGCGCAGCAAGCAGGCGCTGGGGCGGACCTGGCGGCGCAGACCGGATTTACTGGAAACTTTGCAGCTGGATAAAGAGCAGCAAGTATTATTGAACGAGTTTATTAACGAATACGAGTCGGGCAATTGAGTGATCAATAGCCCTTTATTGAACACAGAGGATCAGTCATGAGCAACATTATCGAACAGCTTGAACGGGAACAGATGAAAACGGATATTCCGCACTTCAGCCCTGGTGATACTGTCACCGTGCAGGTAAAAGTCACGGAAGGCACCCGTGAACGTCTGCAGGCGTTTGAAGGTATTGTTATTGCCAAGCGCAATCGTGGTCTGAACTCCGCCTTTACTGTTCGCAAGATTTCTCATGGCGAAGGTGTGGAGCGTGTCTTCCAGACGCACAGTCAGTCAATTGCCTCAAT
Organism: Gammaproteobacteria bacterium; assembly: GCA_032124375.1. Lineage (GTDB taxonomy): Bacteria > Pseudomonadota > Gammaproteobacteria > UBA9214 > UBA9214 > UBA9214. Next base: position 6,955 of record JAQBDO010000277.1, on the reverse strand, counting down.
CAATGTCAAGCGCAAGGGTTCTGTGCGTCGCGCCAAGCTCTACTACCTGCGTGAGCTGTCCGGTAAGTCCGCACGTATCAAGGAAAAGCTCTAGAAAATACACGGCAGCCAGTTTGCCGCTAGAATGAACGGGTATCCTGAATCAGGATGCCCGTTTTTTTTGATTGTTGTTAGGAGCGCATCTTGTGCGCCAACAGGATAGCCAGCGGGTCTTGTCGCCGATGAGATCCGCTCCTGCAGGTGTAGCTAATTATTGCAGGAGCGCTTTGCAAGCGCGATTTCTGCTGATCAACAAGACAGCGATCGGGGTGACGCTTATGAATAAAACGCTTGCATACGATTTCGTTGTTGATTCACCTTTGGGACATCTGGGTGCCTGTATAGAGGACGACCACATCACCCGGCTGGACTACCTCGCTGACACGGTGGCCCTGAGGCCGGCAGTGATCACGCCAGGCAAACAACTGGCTACAGAGCTAAAGCGCTTCTTCGCCTCGTCACGGCATCATTTTACCTTACCGGTAGACATGCATGGCACGGACTTTCAGCAACGCGTCTGGCACGCGTTAACGCTTATCCCGGCTGGCGAGACGCTCACCTACGGGGCGCTTGCTGACAAGCTGGGCAGCGGCGCGCGCGCTGTCGGCAATGCCTGCCGCAAAAATCCGGTGTCCATCGTTGTGCCTTGCCACCGCGTGGTCGGCGCGTCGGGGCCTGGTGGTTATTCCGGCAAGACGGATGGCAGGGAGCTTAACCGCAAGATATGGCTGCTCAATCACGAAGCAGCCTTGAAAATCGCGCTCAGGGCCCCAACGTCGGCAGTACAGCAAAAAACACAGAGGAATTTACACGTATGACCGTTGATACCCAGAAAGAGACCCTCGAATTCCAGACCGAGGTAAAACAGCTGCTGCAGCTGATGATCCACTCCCTGTATTCCAACAAGGAAATATTCCTGCGGGAACTGGTGTCAAACAGTTCCGACGCCTGCGACAGGTTGCGCTTCGAGGCGCTGGCGAATGACAAGCTCTACGACGGTGACAGTGCGTTGCGTATCCGGGTCGATTTCGACAAGGAGCAGAGGACGGTCACTATTTCAGACACGGGTATTGGTATGACCCGGGATGAGGTGGTTGAGAATGTCGGCACCATCGCCAAGTCTGGTACCCGCCAGTTTTTTGAATCACTTACCGGCGATCAGGCCAATGATACACAGCTTATAGGTCAGTTCGGCGTCGGTTTTTACTCCTCGTTTATCGTCGCAGACAAGGTCACCCTGACCACCCGTCGCGCCGGCCTGGGCCCGGAACAGGGTGTGCGCTGGACATCTGCCGGTGATGGTGAATTTACGCTGGAGACTGTTGAAAGACCGGAACGCGGTACAGAAGTGGTCTTGCATCTGCGTGACGATGAAGATGAGTTCCTCGACAGCTACCGGCTGAAAAATATTATCCACAAGTATTCAGACCACATTCCCCTGCCTATAGAAATGCTTGCCGCGGCAGAAGAGGGCAAGGACGCGGAGTATCAGGCAGTCAATAAGGCCTCTGCGCTGTGGACGCGTCCGCGCAATGAAGTCAGTGATGAAGAATACAAGGAGTTTTACAAGCATGTTGCGCATGATTTCGAAGACCCGATGACATGGGTTCACAGTCATGTCGAAGGCAACCAGTCCTATAAAACCCTGTTCTATATTCCTGCGCGTGCCCCGTTTGATTTGTATGACCGCGACAGCCGTCACGGCATCAAGTTGTATGTGCGCCGCGTCTTTATTATGGACGATGCCGAGCAGTTGATGCCGTATTACCTGCGTTTTGTGCGCGGGCTGGTCGACTCCGATGATCTGCCGCTGAATGTGTCTCGCGAGATTCTGCAGCATAACAAGCTGATCGATACCATTCGTTCCGGTTCTGTTAAAAAGGTGCTGGGTGTACTGGAATCAATGGCAAAGGATGAAGCAGACAGCTATGCCGATTTCTGGAAGCAGTTTGGTAAAGTGCTGAAGGAAGGCCCGGGTGAGGATTTTGCCAACAAGGACAGGATTGCGAAACTGCTGCGGTTCGCAACCACCAGGACAGACAGCGAAGACCAGACGGTGTCGCTGGAAGACTATATTGCACGCATGAAGGACGGCCAGCAAAAGATCTATTATGTGACGGCCGACAGTTTTGCAGCTGCCAGGAACAGCCCGCATTTGCAAATCTTCCGCCGCAAGGGTATTGAGGTGTTGCTGTTATCCGACCGTGTTGATGAATGGCTGGTGTCGCACCTGAATGAATTTGCTGGCAAGACGCTGGCATCGATTGCCAAGGGTGAGCTTGACCTGGATGAACTGGCTGACGAAGAAGAGAAGAAGGCTGCCAGGGAAACAGTGGATGAGTATGCCGATCTCGTCAAGCGCATGCAGGCGGTGCTGAGTGATCGTGTCAGCAATGTCCGCGTCGGGCAGCGGCTGACAGATTCACCCTCCTGTCTGGTGACGGGTGTGCATGATATGGCGGTACACATGCAGCAGATGCTGAAGCAGGCAGGCCATGAAATTCCGGCCAGCAAGCCGGACCTGGAAATCAATCCGTCGCACCCCCTGGTCAGTCGTCTGAAAGATGAAGCCGACGATGAGCGTTTTGCCAGCTGGTCAAATGTGTTGCTGGACCAGGCGATGCTGAGTGAGGGCGGTCAGCTTGAAGATCCGGTGGCGTTTGTAAACCGGCTGAACGCATTATTGCTGGAGATGACTAAACCGGATAGTGTGATTATTACGTAACTCTTCACTGCATTCTACGCACTGATGGGTACGCTATGCTTTATCCATACTGCAAGGGTTTGCGTTTTTTGCAGGAGGGGTGAAGCAGCGCAGCGACGCACCCGTCGATCGGGTTAACTAATAATCACCCTCGCGAAGCGCTGCCAGGTGAATCGATGCGCCTGCAGGAGCGCATCGCCTGCGCGATAGTCCTGACCGGTACCCGAGGTGCCCATGGCCGTTGTCCAAAAACCCGAGTTGCTCGCAACTGTATTCACGGACTACATCTGTCCGTTTTGTTATGTGGGTGATGTTCGCCTCGATCGCCTGCGCGAGGATTACGACCTCAAGATCAACTGGTGTTTTCTCGAGATCCATCCGCAGACCCCGGTGGAGGGAATGGACTCCTCCTGCCTCGGCTACTCTGGCCCGAAATGGCAGCAGCTGATGGATAATCTCTCCAGACTGGCGCAGGAAGAGGCTATTAGCTTCCGTCCACAAACATTTACCACCAATTCACGCCAGGCACTGTTGCTGGCGGAAGCGGCCAGAGAAGACGGTGCTGATGTGTTTTATGCGCTGCACCGGCGCTTGTTCAAGGCCTATTTTACCGATGGCGAGAATATCGCAGATGCAGTGGTGCTGGAACGGTTGGCGAGGGAATCGGGTGTCACAGATGCCGTGCTGGCACGAGCCTGGTCTGATGAGAAGTACGCCAAACGCCTCGAGGACTACCTGGCCGCAGCGCGCGAGCTGAATGTCACCGCGACGCCGACCATTTTCTTTGGCGAGCAACAGCGCATTGACGGCGCGCTGCCGCTGGAGGTGTTTAGACGGCTCGCCAGAGACGGGGCGATGGCACAGCAGGCCCGGGCGACGTAAGCATGCTGATGTTATATTCCCATGCCTGATCAAGGCTGTTTGCTTCCTGTCCGCGCTGACAAGTGGCTCTGGGCTGCGCGTTTCTACAAGACACGCTCGCTGGCGATGGCAGCGATTAACGGTGGCAAGGTGCACCTCAACGGTGAGCGTATCAAGCCGGCACACAAACTGGCTGTCGGTGACGGCCTGACGGTGCAAAAGGGCGAATACTCGTTTGTCATCATGGTTGAAGGGTTGTCTCTGCATCGGGGGCCGGCAGAGATTGCGCGCACCCTGTACAGTGAGACTGCAGAAAGTCGGCAGGCACGGGAAGCATTAAGGGAAACACGGAAACTTCAGGGCGACAGCGGCAAGCAGCGGCAGGGACGACCGGATAAACGTGCGCGTCGCCAGATACACCAATTCAAGACACGCGAGCTGAAGTGACCGACGGACAATATCCTGCACCGGTCACACCGTTATTAACGGTCGATGTTGTTATCGAATTGATCGACAGACCCGAACGGCCGATTGTTCTGATTGAGCGCAAGTATCCGCCGCATGGCTGGGCCTTGCCCGGCGGTTTTGTCGATGTGGGTGAGACACTGGAGGCCGCCGCTGTGCGTGAAGCCAGGGAAGAAACCTCGCTGCAGGTGTCACTGAAGCTGTTGCTGGGCAATTATTCAGATCCGTCCCGGGACGCCCGCGGGCACACAGTCAGCGCTGTGTATCTGGCGACGGCCAGCGGTGAACCGGCGGCTGCCGATGATGCCCGTAACCTGAGATGCTACGACCCGTATCAACTCCCGGCGCTTGCCTTTGATCATGACAGGATTATCAGGGATTACCTGCGCTACCGCGAAACCGGCAAGACTGCGCCGCTTGCAGGGCAAGGTTTGACCTGATTTTTTGCTGCAAAGCCAGTAAGATTCGTCATTCTGATAATTACTCATTAGTAAGGATCCAGGGAATAACAATGCGTCCTGCCCAGTTATTAACAGTACTCGAACGTGAATTTCAGGCGGCCGTACACGGCCAGCACACCCCCGTCATGTTATGGGGGCCACCGGGCGTGGGCAAGTCCCAGATGGTGGCCCAGGTGGCCGCGCGGCATGGCATGCCGGTGATCGATATTCGTTTGTCACAGATGGAACCCAGTGATCTGCGCGGCATACCGTTTCGGGTCGATGATCGCGTTGACTGGGCAGTACCGTCCATGCTGCCGAATGCCGAGCGACATGGAGGGCAGGGCATCCTGTTTCTGGATGAAATTACCTCGGTGCCGCCGAGCGTCTCGGCCGCTGCCTACCAGCTGATCCTTGATCGGCGCCTGGGTGCTTACGAAGTCCCCGCCGGTTGGGCGATCTTTGCTGCCGGTAACCGCCAGGGCGACCGGGGTGTGACCTACACCATGCCGGCGCCGCTGGCGAATCGCTTTTCGCATTTCGACGTCGACATTAATCTGGACGACTGGGTTGCCTGGGCCTACGCCAATAATATGGATGAACGCTTGATTGGTTTTCTGCGCTTTCGTCCCGAGTTGTTGTTTGAATTCGATCCGGCACATAACCCGGTTGCCTTTCCATCGCCACGCTCCTGGGAATTTGCGCACCGGGCACTGCACAAGTTCGGTGATCTGCAGGAGTTATTAACAGGTGCCCTGCAGGCCTGTGTTGGCCCGGCGGCCGGTGTTGAGCTGTCGGCTTTTGTTGAAAATCTCGACAAGCTGCCGGATATTGATGCCATTGTGCGCGGCGAAAAGGTGAAGGTGCCCAGGGAAACCGATCTGCAATACGCGATTGCTGCGGCGTTGGTCGGGCGTGCCATCCGCGCAAAGGATGACGCGGACGCGCATGCAACCTTCGGCAATATCCTGGAGTTCGCCGGGTCTTTCCCGCAGCGGGAAATGGGTGTGATGCTGGTGTCAGACATGTACCGCGCCATCGGTCAGGATATTTTTACCGTACCGCAGTTCTCCAGGTGGGCCAATATTGTTGCAGACGTGATGCTATACGATGGTTAATGACTCTGTGCCCTGACATTCAGGGTTATGCATGCGGTAGTGGCAGGTCGGCCTGGCGACACAGTCGCGTAAGCCGACGGTCCTTTGCCGCAGGAGTGTCGGCTGACGACGCTTTGCGCCTGGCCTGGCCGGTGTTATGCCAGGCGCGAACTGGCAGAATATATAAATGACCAAAGAAGTCGAAACAAAACTCTCCGCTGCCTGCACCCGCCTGATTCTGGACCGGCCGTTTCTGGGTGCGCTGGTGTTGCGTATGCCGATGCAGCCGGCAGACCCGAAATGGTGCGCCACCATCGGCACGGATGCGCGGCACCTGTATTACAACCCCGACTACATCGACAGCCTGTCACTGGAACAGACCCAGTTCGCGCTGGCGCACGAGGCGTTGCACTGCGCCTTGTCCCATTTCGCACGGCGCGAGCATCGCAATCAACAACGTTGGGATGTGGCCTGCGATCTGGCGATTAATCCGATCCTGATTAAAGAAGGGATGACCGCAGTGCCGGGCGCGCTCTACAACATCGGCTACGAAGGCCTGATGGCGGAAGAGATCTATCCGCTGGTGAAGGAGAATAACGAAGAGCAGACACACGATCAGCACCTGTACGGCAAGGAAAACAAGTCCACGCAACAGCAGCAGGATGGCAGCGACAGTCAGCCGGATGAGCAGGACAGCGACAGCCCGGAAAGCGCCGCCGGTGGTAGCGGCGGTGAGGGTGAGGAACAGGCAGCCGCCGAGCCGGATTCGCTGAGTGATGCCGAGAAAGAACAGCTGTCTATCCAGTGGCGGCAACGCATGGCCGGTGCCGCGCAACAGGCGATGCAGGCCGGCAAGCTGGCGGGCTCATTGCGCAAGCTGGTCGACCACCTGTTGCAGCCACAGTTACCCTGGCGCATGTTGCTGGCGCGTTACATGACGGCGTCCAGTCGTGATGACTACAGCTACATGCGTCCCTCGCGCCGTGAGGGTGATGCGATTTTCCCGAGTTTAAGAAGTACGCAGACAGATATTGTGGTGGTGCTGGATACCAGCGGTTCGATCAAGCCTGCCGAGATGCAGGAATTTGTCAGCGAGATTGATGCCATCAAGGGGCAGGTGCGTGCCCGTATAACCCTGCATGCCTGTGATGCGGCGCTTTCCAAAGAAGGACCGTGGGTGTTTGAGCCGTGGGAGGAGTTTGAACTGCCGGGAAATATACGCGGTGGCGGGGGTACCCGCTTTACACCGGTGTTCGAGCGGTTGCACGAGCAGGGTGATGCGCCGGACCTGCTGGTGTATTTCACTGATGCAGAGGGAGAATTCCCCAAACTGGAACCGCGCTTTCCGG
>JAQBDO010000276.1:0-3133 GCA_032124375.1 Gammaproteobacteria bacterium | reverse complement strand
GGCCCGCCTGGCTCGACTGGTAAGCCTTGGCTGCTTCGATAAAACCACTGAACAACGGATGCCCGTCACGCGGTGAAGAAGTGAATTCCGGGTGAAACTGACAGGCGAAGAACCACGGATGCGTGCCGATCTCCACGACCTCAACAAGCTTATCGTCGACAGACACACCTGACAGGACCAGCCCGGCTGCCACGAGCTGTTCACGATAGTGGTTGTTGAATTCATAGCGGTGACGGTGGCGTTCCTCGATCACATCCTTGCCATACACCTGATGCGCCAGGCTCCCCGGCGTCAACTTGCACTTCTGACCACCGAGACGCATGGTACCGCCCAGGTCGGAATCCTCGTCGCGCAGTTCCTGACCACCATCGGCGCGCTGCCATTCTTCAATCAGTGCAATGACAGGATAGCCGGTAGTCTTGTTGAATTCGGTTGAATGCGCCCCCTGCAAACCGGCCACATTGCGTGCGTACTCAATAACAGCGACCTGCATACCCAGGCAGATACCCAGATAGGGAATGTTATTCACGCGGGCATAACGCACTGCTGCTATTTTCCCCTCAACACCGCGTGTGCCAAACCCGCCAGGCACCAGAATCGCATCAACGTCCTGCAGAATTCCAGTGCCATGCTGCTCGATCTTTTCTGAATCGATATATTTGATATCGACGTTGGTAAGCGTATGTATGCCGGCATGGATCAGGGCTTCCGACAGGGATTTGTAGGACTCGGTCAGGTCAACATATTTACCCACCATGGCAATGGTCACACAGCCTTCACGCCGTTCGCTATCACGAACAACCTTTTGCCATTCAGTCAGGTCTGCCGGCCCGGTGTCGATATGCATTTTCTCGACAACAATATCATCGAGTTGCTGGTCGTGCAGCAGCAGCGGAATCTTGTAAATACTGTCTACATCGACCGCGGAAATAACCGCCCGCTCTTCAACATTGGTAAACAGCGCCACCTTGCGGCGTTCCGCCGGCGGCAACGGCCGGTCCGCCCGACACAATAAAATATCCGGCTGAATACCAATGGAGCGTAATTCCTTCACCGAATGCTGCGTGGGCTTGGTTTTAATCTCGCCGGAAGCGGCAATATAGGGCACCAGTGTCAGGTGCATGAAGAGCGCACGGTCACGTCCCAGCTCGACGCCCATCTGACGAATTGATTCCAGGAATGGCAGGGATTCGATGTCACCCACCGTACCGCCAATCTCCACCATGGCAATATCCGCATCACCCGCGCCCTTGAGGATACTCTTCTTGATCTCGTCGGTGATATGCGGGATGACCTGTACCGTGGCACCCAGATAATCGCCGCGCCGCTCGTTACGAATGACGCTCTCGTATATCTGGCCGGTTGTGAAGTTATTCGCCTTCGTCATGGTGGTACGAACGAAGCGTTCGTAGTGACCCAGATCGAGGTCCGTTTCCGCACCGTCATGGGTGACGAATACCTCGCCGTGCTGAAACGGGCTCATGGTACCGGGGTCGACGTTGATGTAGGGGTCCAGCTTGAGCAGCGTCACCTTGAGGCCACGTGTTTCGAGCAGACTGCCAAGAGAGGCCGCTGCGATGCCTTTGCCCAATGAGGACACAACACCGCCGGTGATAAAGATAAATCGGGTCATTTACTACCTGGAATCCGGGCGCGACGCTATTGCCGCAAGACGGGGGCAAACGTTACCAGATCGGGGCGTTTAGCTCAATTGCCGATTGGGTCTGTCAGGCTGAAATTCAGCCTCCAACAGTCGATTGTTGACCCACTGACCAGTTGATTTTAAAACCGGGCTCAGCCGGCCCTGCCTGAAACGGCTCACACACCCATAAACCGGCCACTGCCGCCAGCCGGTCCCCGATATAAATCAGGGGAATACGTGGCCGTACCCAGGGTGGAATTCCCTGCTCCTGGAAGAGATTCTTCAGACTGTGGTGATGGCCACGCCCGGCGGGTCGGCAACGCTCCCCTCCCCGACGCCAGGCGACATGCACCCGCCCGTCAGATACAGCAGCAGTACGGATACCACAACCGGTCAGCGGAATGGCCGTCAGGACCCCGCCTGCCTGTGGCAATGCCAGTGACTCAGCCAGCATCCAGTCCACAAGACTGGTATGGTCCTGAGGTTCTGTCCGGGGCAATAAATACAACTGCCCGCGGAAACGACGCATTTCGAAGCTGCCCCAGCGGACACAGGGTTCAGAATCACAACGGCTGGCAACGACATCATTGAAAATACGCGCCAGCACTGCCGTCGGGGGTGTCTTTCCGGACAGCTGCTTGATCCAGTGGCGTACCACATTAGCTTGCCGCGACGGCGACAGTGCGGCAAGGCCTGTCAGTGACAGACTATGATCGCCGCTGACCAAAGCCTGCAGTTCCTGTGCAGCCAGGTCATCCAGCAAATGTGCTGCATCCGCACAGTGAGTCGCACTGCGCGACAGGCTTGCAGCCACAGCAGGCCAGCGCTGCCGCAATAGCGGCAACACCTGCTGGCGCAGATAATTCCGATCGAAAGCGACATCCGTGTTGCTGGGGTCTTCTATCCACGACAGCGTGTTTGCTATGGCATATTCCCGTAACGCTTCCCGGCTTACCTCAAGCAACGGGCGCAGGTGCCGGCCGGCCCCGAGTGTTGCAGTCCCCGGCATGGCGGCCAGCCCGCTCACCCCGCTGCCGCGTAACAGTTGCAACAGCAGGGTTTCCGCCTGATCATCCTGGTGCTGGGCCGTTAACAGGCAATCACCCGAGGGCAACCAGTCAGCCAGCGCCGCGTAACGCGCACGGCGTGCCGCCGCCTCAGGACTCTCGCCACGGCCGGCCTTGGCATCGACACCGAGCGACACATAGGGCACATCCAGTTCGGCACACACCCGCTGACAGCGTGCCTCCCAGTCATCAGCAGCCTGCTGCAGTCCGTGGTGAACATGCACAGCGCCAATATCTGCATGCAGTTCTGCACGCAGCTGACTCAATGCATGCAACAAGGCATGTGAATCCAGTCCGCCGCTAAAGGCCACCTGATAACAGGCTGCTGCGGGTTGCTTGCGAAGTTGTTGCAGAAGATAGTCGGAGGAAAACTTCATGTTTGTAGCTGAGACCATTGACGCAGGATGTGCCGAGCCTGCGGAGC
>JAQBDO010000275.1:0-6072 GCA_032124375.1 Gammaproteobacteria bacterium | reverse complement strand
CTTGGATCAAAGCGCACAAATTGTCGGATGTTGTATCTGATTCTGTTGTTCTTATCTCTGTCGTCGGCGAAGCTCAAATCGATGTAGGCATAAACCTGACCGGTGGTTGGGTCAATTGCCGCACCGTTTATCGTTTGCATTGAATGGTATGTAGTACTGAAGCCAGGAATTACCAAGTCCTTGGCCGTGACTTCCGCGCCGGCCGCCTTGTCGATCAGGCGAACTCCGCCTTGCGTTCCTTGCCCGGGGTCCACGGTGTACAAAAAGGCAGCAGCCTGAGCTGTCGACGCCGTAAACACCAAAAGACATACAGACGCCAACGTAAGGAATCGCTGTCCTAACCGCTTGCCGAGTCTTGTGTTCTGGTCGCGCATTTCTGTGAAACTCCTGCCCTTGGACTATTAAAAAAGGGTCGGCGACAATTCGCCGCCGACCCGTATTGCTGCCTTTGAACTAGTTACCTACTGGCACCGCCAGGAGCTCGCCACCGAGGTTTGACTCGATGCTGATGAAGGTCACGCACCTGTTGGAGGTGTTGTTCTTACTCATCCTCCAGGAGCCGAGGTTATCAACCGCGTAGCTGCCGATGACTGCGCCACCGAGGGTCGCACCTTCGTGCACGGTGACAGTGTGTACCGCCAGGATCGAGCTGGTGCCATCTACGCGCCACTCGTTCTTTCCGGCACGACAAGCGGCCTGCTGGACAGACAGGTTATCGGGATTCGGATTGATCGTAACCGTGACGGTGGCCTCGTTGGAGGTTGCGCCCAGGTTGTCGTTGATCGTGTATCCGAAGGTAACCAGACGTGCGCCGGCTGCTGCGTTGTAAGTCACCAAGCCATTGCCGATGCTGTTAACGGTTCCCGATGTCGGTGCTGTTGTTATCGTCACCGAAGTGAGATCCAGTGTGCCGTCCGCGTCGTTGTCATTGGTGGCAACGTTGAACGTCACTGACTGGCTCTCGAGTACCGAGGCAGCGTCTGCATTGGCTGTTGGCGCCAGATTGCCGGCTGTCGAGACTTCGACGCTTGCAATACCTGACGTCAGACCACCCAGATCGCTGACCGTGTACGTGAAGCCGCAGGTCGATGCTGCCTCACAGGCCGCGTCCTTGGCATAGGTTACGGTACCGTCGCCGTTGGCAAATGCGCTGAAGCCGATGACGTCAATAACCGTTACTGTCGACGGGTCAAGACCACCGGGTGCCGGCGCGAAGCCGTCCAGATCGGTGTCGTTGGCAACTACGTCAACGATAATCTCCGCGGTCAGCCCAGGAGAGGCTGCCAGATCATTGTTCGCGACTGGCGCATCGTTGATCTGCTGTACGTTGATGTTGACGGTCGCAATATTGGAGCTCAGCCCGTCAATGCTGCTGACGGTGTACTTGAAGCTGTCAACACCAAAGTAACCCGCTGTCGGTGTGTAGCTGACCGTACCGTCGAGGTTGTTCAGGATGATGCTGGCATGGGCAGGCTGCGAGAACATCGTCAGCGAAGCCGGAACTGCTTCGGGACCGTCATTCGCGATGAGGTTGAAGATCGCTGCTGCGGCGCTTTCCCCGGTGATGACATTGTCGTCAACTGCCAGTGGAGCACCAGGCGGGAACGCAACTGCATGCACGGGCATGGTAACGGTCGCGACGGCGCGGCCACCCTTGCTGGAAACAACCGTCACGAATTGGGGCGGAACGGTGCCAGGATCCAGGGTCCTCGTCAGTGAACCGCCAAACAGTTCGTCCGACCCGGTTACGCTACCGGGTATACCGACGGCCGTGAGGATCGGTGGTGCGGCCATGTCGCTGGACATCGCCACGATGCTGACGACGCGGGTTGATGCATCGTAGGTCGCCTCACTGATCGTAATCGCGTCAGAAAGGCCTGCGACTTTTGCTGATGGCGGTGTGTCGGCGCTGTTGATAACCGTTACCGAGTTCGGCAAAGAGGTGAGTGGAACTACTGCCTGAGCATAATATAGGCCACCAGGATTGCGGGGTCCGATCATGTGCGCCGAGGGGGCGTTCGGAACACCGACCGTCAGGTCCGGCGTCAACTCGAGCGGGCCTGGCTCAGCGGAGGCGAATACGTCAATGTGTGCCATATTCATTGGGATCCCGGCTGCGTCGAGATGCGTCGAATACGTTGCGCGCGCTATGCTCAGCGGGCTGTTGATCGGAGCCGTGTGCACCTTGCCGAAAACGATGAAATCTTCGGTGCTCAGACAAGCCGGTGAGCCGACTTGTCCGTCCAGGCTGTTGGTGGCGTTCTCGACGCAGATCTCGAAGTAGTTCGTATTGAACGGGCTGCCGGTCGCGAGCGTCGGCGTAATGCCGTCGGTCAGGAAGGTATCCCCGCCGATTATAATCGGGTCTGTCGGCGTGATGAGGCCACCGTTGTTTGCGACGGGCGTCAGGTAAGGACCGATCGCGCCTTGCAGCGCGCCCGAAAAGTCTCCGGGAGCACCGATGCCGACGTCCGACGTGTAGAACACGAGTTCGCCAGCGGCCACGTCAGGGAACACTTCCTGGCCGTAGGGGTAGGTCACGGTGTACGTGCCAGCTGTCGGCGCGTCGAACCGTATGCGGATACGGGAAAAAGTGATCTGGTCGCCCACTGCTGGTCCGCCTAGGGCAAATGCCCCTTCGACAGCCTCCACGAGGATCGCGTCGCCGACACCCGGCAACGGCAGGACTGCGTCCGCGCCGTACCAGAAGAACTCATCCAGCCAGTTGTTTGGGAATGAGAAAGGCAGCGTCGGCAACGGTTGGCCGGGCGCAGCGACAACAGTGCATGCGTCCAGCTGGTCCACGGTAGCCGGGACGCAGAGGTCCAGCGCCAGACCGTTGGTATCCTGGTACCAGGTGGGATAACCGTTTCCTGGGGGCGCCGGTGTATCCAGCGGTCCCATACGGAAAAGTTCCGCCTGGCTGCTGGTTGCTACTAAAAGGCTTGATGCCAGTAGCATGTATTTCGTCAATCTGTTCATTTTCATATCCTCTTCGCGGTTTTGGCGAATGATGTCGGTTAAACGTTTTTCGATGAAACGCCTCCGCGCGTCGCCATCTCCTTTGTTACGTGTAGATTAATCTCGCTGGTTATGATTGCTACTCTGCGTGCGGTTGGAATTCATTCGTACTAATGTCGGCATGACAGCTGGCCGAAAGTACAGCTAGCGGCCAGCCTTCCGCATTAATGCTCGTGGTGATTTTCATGTGCCGCGGAATTTGTGTCCGCCTGCAAGCTGCCAAGCCGCCGCGTTTCTTTGTCCATGTAGTCCATCAGTGATGCGACTTCGATGCGATTCAGGTGCAGGTTGGGCATAGCGATCCGATTGAATTTTTCATACATCTCCATGACGATCGGATCTTCTTGTTTCAGCATCTCATCCGGATTCGCCAGCCAGTTGGCGAGCCAAAACGGGTCGCGCCGCATCGTTACACCGAGCAGGTCCGGCCCGGCCAGCTCGCCGGTTTTCATGATGTCTCCCTGGCCGATGCTGTGGCAGACGGCGCAGCGCGTGCGAAAAAGATGTTCGCCCATCGACAGCGTCCGAAGCTCCGGCGCGTCCGCGTAGCTGTTGGCGTTCGGGTCCGGTTGCTCCCAGTTGTGCAGCCAGCTGCCGAGCTGCGTCGCGAGGTAGTAGGGGTTTTCCATTGGTGAGCGCTTCATCCATTGCCCAGTCGCCTGGTTGCCAATAATGATGCTGGTGTTGTGATCAAAGGAGCCGTCCTGAATCTCCTCGATGTACAGGCCCAGCTTTTTGCGTATCAGTATCAGGTCATCGGCGTTTCCGGTGAGAAACGTCCATCCGGGCCCCGCTTGAAACTGTTTGGAATATTCTTTTAGTACGGCAGGCGTATCCCGTTCCGGATCGACCGTGATCGAATACATGAAAACGTCCTGTCCCATCCGCTCGCCAAGAAGTTTTTGTGTCTTGGCCATTGAAGCGGTCGCCATCGGACAGGCATCCGGGCAGTTTGTATAAACGAAATTGATCGCGACAACTTTGTCTTTGATCAGGTCGTCGAAGAAACGCACGGACTGTCCGTCCTGGGTCGTCAGCGACACGTTGGGAAAGTAATCTTCTCCCCAAACCAAACTCGCCTGGTCGGAAGCCGTAACTTCGCTGCCGAAAGCCTGTCCGAAAAGCAAGATCGCTGCGGCAAGTAGCCGCAGGTCATGTCGCCGTGATTTTTTTAAGATTTTGATTTTCATATTAGTCGCCCAGTCGTCCGTAGTCGGGATTCTTCGCCGCATCCTCTTTCGCCTTTACGTCGCCACTGCGAAACGTCGGCAGAGCAATGGTCGGGACATAGCCAATGCCGTCCCAGCTGGGCATCGGTGTGGGCATGACCCTGACCTGACCGGGTTTTTCAAGGTCCCAGCGCAGCAACATCGCGTGATCTTCGTGTTGCGTGTTGTGGCAGTGCTCCACAAAGCTGCCCAGGAACTCTCTGAAGCGGATAGCGATGTCAACGCTGTCTGTGCTGTCAGCCATATTGCCGACACGATAGACATCCTTGCGCGCCCACTTCTCCCACTCGGGCGGGGCCTTGCCACCACGCTTGTAGATCTGGCCTTCCTCAAAGTGCACGTGCACCGGATGGCTCCAGCCACTGGTGCCCTGCAGGTGCCAGATCTCCAGCTGGCCTTGCGCGGGTGCTGCTGACAGACGGCGCGGGTCCATATTCAGGCCGCTACCGCCATCGGTTTTGATAGTCCAGGGAGCGCCGTCAGTGCCATTGGATTGGCCGAATTCAAACGTGCGATGGGTCGCATTAGCAAGCTGCTCATCGGTGTATCTCACCAACGGGATCATGGTTTTCTTGCCAGCCACATAGTCAGCCGGGTTCATGCTCTTGTCGACGCCATCGTATTCCACGACCCGAAACTGCGTGACCATGGCGACGGCGGTATCCGTCTGGTTCTGTCCGTTCTGTACCAGCGGTGCATAAGTACCGTTGAGCACATCGGCCAGCGGTATGCGCCGGTTCGGGCCCTTGCCGTTTTGATGCTCCAGCAGGTTGACCAGATAGAGTTTTGTACCTGGTTCGAATTGTGCGAAGTTGACGATAATGTCGTAGCGCTCGGCAATCGCCTGTACCGGCAATTCGCCCTTCATGTTCGTCAGCCCCGAGATCGTGGTGTTGCCATCGAAGTAGACGGCGTGCTCCATGATGTTGCCGTCGTTGGCAATCATGTAAAACGGCACCAGGTTGTAGGACACGTTCGTACCCGGCTTGCCTGCCAGTTCGCCAGCGGTGCCATCGACTTCCTGAACCAGCGCAAACTTGAAGTAGCGTGATACCGCGCCGTTAAGAATGCGAAGACGGTACTGGCGGGCACGCACCTTGAAATACGGTTTCCACAACCAGTTGGTCAGCACCTGGTCGCCCATGAAGCCGTCGTGGTTGAAGATATTGAAAAACATCTGGCCTTGGCTGTCCCAGGCCTTGTCCGCCAGCACCAGGTTGATATCGTAGTCGCGATTGCCCCAATCAAGTGCTTCGCCACTGGGGAAACGCAGGTTGACACCATCGTCAATAGCCTCGTTACCACGGTCCACAGAACTGTAATAGTTCATCATGGCCGCGTTGCCCTTGTAGACATTCTGTGCGGTGAAATCGAGCATGTGGTCGTGGAACCAATGGGTGCTCATGACGTCGCTCGGGTCACCCTGCAGATTCCTGATGCCGCCGTGGCCATCCGGCGATCCCGCTTTCGGATCCGTCGCATTGGTATTGATGCTGTCGTGGCCGGCAATGACCATCGGCCATTCATAGTCGTAAAACTGACCGGGGAAAAAGAACGACTGCGTGTAACCATCGCTCTCGGCCGGGTTATGGCCGTTGTGCTCGTGCGTTGTGATCGTGTGCAGACCGAAGCCCTTGTTGGAAGACGGATCGATCGGCAAGGCGTCGTAATGGCGCATTAGTACCGGTTCTCCGTAGCGCACTCTCAGGAGCTTGGGCGGCAACGTTCCATCAAAGGTCCAGACGGTGTTTGAACCCTCGACTGGCATATCCGCGTGAAACTTGATCGGGATACCCTTGGTCGTGCCCTCGAAACCCGGGGT
>JAQBDO010000274.1:0-4080 GCA_032124375.1 Gammaproteobacteria bacterium | reverse complement strand
TGGTTCGCTGGGGTATGTTCCCGACCCGCCAGGAATATTTGCCGGGAGACTATAACTGGGGACTGACAGCCTATGGTATTCCGCCGGGTGCACAGTTTGATCTTGATGTGAACTGGGTTGAAGGTGGCAAACAATATACCGGCACGATCCGGGATATCGTGTGTGCACCGGATGTCGACAATCTGAGGCAGGAATAGCGATGAAGGTCTTTATGAGTATATGCATGGCCCTGTTGCTGAGTCTGGCAGGCAATGTCCCGGCGGCTGATACGCTGACCCCGATGGGCAGTAAACTGCTGGCGCCTGACTTTAGCTTGCAGGACACCGCGGGCAAGACGCATCGCCTGTCTGACTACCGGGGCAAACCGGTTATTATCAATTTCTGGACGACCTGGTGTCCGCCCTGTCGGGAGGAACTGCCCTCCATGAATCGTGCCTGGCATCAGCTGGAGCAGGAGGGTGTTGCGATGCTGGCGATTAACATGGGCGAAGATGAAGATACCATCTTTGTTTTTTCAGCAGACTACCCCACGGACTTTCCAATACTGATGGACCAGACGGGTGAGGTGATTGAGCAGTGGCCGGTGAAGGGCTTGCCAACCACCTATGTGGTGGCGCCGGATGGCACGTTTGCCTACCGGGCTATCGGCAGTCGGGAATGGGATGACGCGGAGTTGCTGGACAAGGTGCGTGCCCTGAAGTAGTCGAACCGGCCGTCCGGGGGGGGATAAAACGCAAGGAACCGGAACGCATCATCACGATGTCAGGGGGCGTGTGCATGGTCGTGATGACGCGCCCGGTCCCTGCGAGTACCTGTTGCAGGTGCGCCCCGGACAGTTACCTGTTGCGGGCCGTGTTTTAATTATTACCCGGATTGCAGGGCTGAAACCGGGGTGTCGGTCACGCTTCACCTCTTTGAAAATACCGCCCTTCAGGCAGTAGCGGCCTTCTGCTCAGACACCGCCATGTCCGGGGGCAGTTCATTGAGGGGGATAGACAAGCCGTTGCTACCCGTCACGCGCGCATGGAAATATTATCACCGGATAGAACGTCCATACAAAAGCCCTGATCTGTTCTACTCGAGGCAGTTGACCGACGTTGCTGATGTTGCGACGGGTGCGGTTAGCAGTAACAGCTATTGGCTATGTTTTGGTGCGCCACTGGCGTGCAATCCAGTAGTCAAGGCTGAAATACTTGCCGCCGCCGAGAAACAGCAAAGCCAGCAACATTATTAAATAGGTGACAGCAAACTCGATACCATTATTGAGAACCACGAAGCTGCCATTCTCGGTCAGCCAGCTATAGTCTGCATTTTGCTGCAATATCTCCTTGGCCTTGTCGAGTCGTTCTATAGCACCCTCGGTGCGTGGTGTGGCAAAGATGCCACTGCCTTCCGCGATGGCAGACCAGCCATTGGGTAAATGTACGGTGACGGCCGCCACCACCATGGTGACCATCAATGGTATCGAGATCCAGCGTACCGCGAGTCCGACCAGCAGCAGGATGGCGCCAAAATACTCTGTGTAGGAGGCAAGGTAGGTCATCACTTCCGGAAACGGCAGCCCGAGTCCCCAGTCGGGGTTGCCAAACCAGTCGACAATGTCCTGTTTGGGAGCGAAGTTACAGCCGCCGGCATCGTTGCTCATGCAATCCAGTCCGGCATTGGTCAGTTTATGGGTGCCGCCCATCCAGAAAACGGGTACCAGGTACAGGCGTAGCGCCAGTGGCGCCAGAAAATCAATGGCGCGTGTTTTATCCAGCAGATTCTGGAAAAAATTAAGCAAGCCGATCATTGGTGCCCCCTGCCTATGTGGTAACGCCAGAGTGGCGCTACCGTGCTTTATCTGTTTTTTCTGGTGCCGGCAACGATATCTTTTTGCGCCAGCCCGCCGAGTATTTCGATGCCGCCCTTGATGACGACGTCCGGTTGCGGGTGCGACATCTCGACGGCAATATGGTGTAACAATTGTTCACCGCTCTGCTTGTTGTTGTCACCGATGAGCTCCAGCAGGCGCTTGGTCACCGGGTTGACTTCCATGAAGCCCACCTCGTCTTCGCGGTTGCGATACCCCACGATATTTGTCGGTGTGTCACCGGCTTTATCCGGTTGAAAGTTCGGTCCGATTTTGTGGACCGGGAAGCGATAGCTCAGGTGCCAGGCCAGCGGCGAGAGCACCGGTATGCCGGTCAGCAAGTCGCCTTCCGGATTAATGTCATGCTGATCGCATGATTCTTCTGAAATTGAAAGTGCCAGTTCAACCCATTCATAGTGGGCGAGTTCATAGAGAAACGGCAGGTCATTAGCCTGTGCGGCGCGTTCATTTTCCAGCCAGCTCAGAAATTCACGCGGGATCTCCAGAAATAGCGGGGTCTGCGCCCGGTGGTGGCTGAAATAATCGCGTACCAGCAGCTGCCAGTCTGAATCGTTATACAGGGTACGCAGTACCGGAAAGCTGCCACTCAGAAAACCTTCTACGTTGTTGTAGAACAGTTCCCGGTAGATTGCCATGCGCCGGTCTTCGATTTCAGCGGGTGCAGGCTGGTGATCCGGGTCACGGATATGCGCGGCAAATTCATACTGCCGGCGAGTGAATTCAGGCAAGCTTTCCATGTGCGATGTCTTTGTCATGGTGGTTGTGCCAGCGGTCTTGCAGGGCCGCTATCTGGTTGACCTCGGAAAGTAATTCAGGCATTGGCGGTATGTTGAAATCACGTTCAAGCAGCGTCGGGAACACGCCAAAATGCTGGTAGGCGGTTTCCAGCAGTGACCAGACCGGTTTAATCACGGCGGCGCCGTGGGTATCGATTTTCAGGTCGTCAGCTTCGTCATAGTGGCCGGCTATGTGGCAGTAGGCGATACGCTTGGCCGGCAGGGATTTCAGGAATTCTTCAGCGTTATAGTTGTGGTTGATGCTGTTCACATAGATGTTGTTAACGTCCAGCAGCAGGTCGCAGTCTGCTTCTTCAAGCACCGCATTGAGGAATTCAATTTCCTCCATTTGCTTGCCGGGCGCTGCGTAGTAGGAGACATTTTCCATCGCAATGCGACGTTCAAGAATGTCCTGCACACGCCGGATACGCGCGGCGACATAGTGTACGGCTTCTTCGGTAAAAGGAATCGGCATCAGGTCATAGAGATGACCGTCATCGCTGCAGTAACTCAGGTGTTCGCTGTAGAAACGAAAATTATGTTCATCCAGCAGGCGCTTCACCCGGTGAATGAAGGTTTCATCCAGCGCGGCGGGGCTGCCAATTGACAGGGACAGCCCGTGGGCGATAAACGGGTAACGTTCGGTAAAGTGACGGAAGTCCTTACCCGTCTTGCCGCCGATGCCAACCCAGTTTTCGGGGGCGACTTCGAAAAAATCAACCAGCTCCGGCGGGTTGTCCCGCAGCGGTCCCATAAGGGACCGCCGCAGTCCAAGACCTGTTCCTGAGACGGGATAGGTTTTTGTGCTCACAACAGCATTAAGTGGAGATTACTGCTTGCCGGCACCGCATTTACCTTCACCGCATTTACCTTCTTTCATTTTAGTCATTTGGGCCTGACTCTCGGACTGGTCGATCATGCCGTCTGCATTCTGGTCGATGTTGCTAAACATGGCCTCGTGACCCTGCATGAATTCGTCTTTGGTGACATTGCCGTCACCATCGGCATCCATGCGGCTCATGCCGCACTTGCCTTCACCGCACTTGCCTTCCATTGTCTTGCTGCTGCCGCATTTGCCTTCTTCCGCCTTCATGCCGCTGCCGCATTTGCCTTCGGCCATCTCGGCAACCATGTAACCGCTGGAGAGTTCGGCCATGGCAAACGGGTTCTCCGCTGCATTGGCAACCGGGATGCTGGCCAGTGAAGTAACAAATGCTGCACCCAGGGCGAGTGCAAGGGGTTTCAGTGTGGTTTTTTCTGACATGTGGATATCTCCGTGTGGATTTAATAGCAGGGCGGCTGCCCCGGGTACTGCGTCTATAAATACGACATTGACACAATAAAAAAGTTTCTGCGCGAGTCTCCCATGATGAAGAAACGACCAGCGTCCATCATCCGTGTATAAATATGGCTGAAAAAACGAAGGGTTAC
>JAQBDO010000273.1:0-3145 GCA_032124375.1 Gammaproteobacteria bacterium | reverse complement strand
CTGGTCCTTCATCAGGGAGATCAACGGTGAAACAACGATCGCTGTTCCAGCAAGGTACAGCGCCGGAATCTGGTAACAGAGGGACTTGCCGCCGCCGGTTGGCATCAACACAAAGGCATCGCGCTGCGAGATGATACCGGCAATGATTTCCTGCTGATGCGGGCGAAAATCACTGTAACCAAATACTGTCTGAAGAATCTGCTTCGGGGTCTGTTTCACTGCCTGAAAAATAATGTGTCAGAAGTGCGAGAGCAACAACCCTGCAGCCACTAATTTATGCGGGAGGTTGTTCGATAACCGTAACGCTGGCGCCAGCAAAGGTGCGCTGTATACAGGGGATGATAACTTCCGGCCGAGCAGTAGCCGAAAGTAAAAAATGGTAGCGGGGGTAGGATTTGAACCTACGACCTTCGGGTTATGAGCCCGACGAGCTGCCAGACTGCTCCACCCCGCATCAACGGCCGAGGAGTGTAGCGATTGCCGTGCAGTATTTCAACCCCGAAGCAGGGTCTATGGGAAAATAAGTTTGAAGCGCGCTCACCGGAAGCAAAAGTCCGGGGTACGAATAAAGAACAGGCGCTCACTCAGCCACGGCATATTGGCCGCGATAATGGCCACCCCCGGCAAAAGCCAGACCACGACTTGTGTGGTCACAGCGGATCTGTCAGGCAAGCACGCTGGCACACAGCGCCAGCAGACCGCCGGGGAACAGACCAAGGCCAAGTACCAGCAGACCGTTAAAGCTGATAGCTATCTGCATGTCAGTGCTGACGGCCAGCGGCTCTTCCGTGTCCGGCTGGTCAAAGTACATTAGCTTGACCAGGCGAATGTAGTAGAACGCACCGATAATGGAGAAGAACACCGCAACCAGTGCCAGCCACACCATATCGACATGAATAATCGCCTGCAGCACCGACAGCTTGGCATAAAAACCAACAGTCGGCGGGACACCGGCCATGGAGAACATCAGGATCAGCATCATGAAGGCAAACCACGGACTGCGATCATTCAGGCCCTTGAAGTCAGCCAGCTGATTTGCCTCGAAACCGGCACGACTGATGAGGATAATCATGCCGAAACCGCCGATCGCCATCAGCGCGTAGGTAATCGCATAAAACATCGACGCGGAATAGCCTTCCGTGGTGCCGGCCAGCAATCCGAGCAACAGGAAGCCAACATGGGAAATGGTTGAGTACGCCAGCATGCGCTTGATGTTGGTCTGTGCAATGGCAATGACATTACCCAGTGCCAGCGATAACACCGACATAATGATCAACATGCCCTGCCAGTCGATCGCCAGGCTGCCCAGGGACTCCACCAGCAGGCGCATGGCCATGGCAAAGGCGGCAATCTTGGGCGCACTACCGATAAACAGTGTGACCGCCGTGGGCGCGCCGTCATAAACATCCGGCAGCCACATGTGGAACGGGACTGCGCCAAACTTGAACGCCAGCCCGACGACGATAAAGCACAGCCCAAAGATCAGGATCATGCTGTTCTGCCCGGACCTGGACAGCACCTCTGCAATCTCGCCCAGATCGAGGCTGCCAGTGGCGCCGTAGATCATCGACATGCCATACAACAACATGCCGGACGCCAGCGCACCCAGTACAAAATATTTCATGGCCGCTTCCGAGGCCACCGGTGAGTCACGGTCAAAGGCAACCATGGCATACAGCGACAGTGACAACAGCTCCAGCCCGAGATAGATGGTCAGCAGGCTGTGCGCCGAGACCATCACCATCGTGCCCAGCACGGCAAACAGGCCCAGCACGTAATATTCACCGCGCAGTGCACCGCTGCTGGTGTGGAAGCTGCGCGCATACACAAACGCACCCACGGTAATCAGGAAGATACTGGTCTTTAACAAAGCCGCCATTGGATCATGGATAAAGGTACCGCCCAGCACCACCACTCTTTCGCTATCCAGCATATTCCAGGTCAACAACGCAGCCACCAGTAACGTCAGCTGTGACAGCACGTAGCTGATGTGACGCAGCCTTGCTCCCACAAAGGCCTCTACCACCAGGATGATGCAGGCCATCGACAGCACAAACATCTCTGGCACAAGCGGCATAAAATCAGACAATGGCATAGTCATCGTGGTTGTCTCAGGGTTTTACCGCGTTCAACAGCGCCAGGCCGGTTTCCTGCGGTGGCAACTTGGAAACAGATACATGTGCCAGCAGGTTATCCACGCTGGCATGCATGACCTCAATCAGGGGTTCCGGCCAGAGACCGAACACCAGCACCGCGACCACCAGTGTCGCCAGGATGACGAATTCGCGCGCGTTGACGTCTTCAAGCGCCTTCACATTGTCATTGGCAATTTCACCGAACACCACACGCTTGACCATCCACAGACTGTAGGCAGCGCCCAGTATCAAGGTGGTTGCGGCGAGGAAGGCAAACCAGAAATTGGCCTTGAAGCTGGCCAGGATCACCATGAACTCACCGACAAAACCGGAGGTGCCCGGCAGACCCGAGTTGGCCATGGCAAAAAACACCATGAAGACGGCAAATACCGGCATGCTGTTTACCACGCCGCCGTAATCATTGATCTGGCGGCTGTGCATGCGGTCATAGAGCACACCCACACACACAGGAATAACGCGCCGGAGATAAAGCCGTGCGACACCATCTGAATGATGCCACCCTCCATGCCCAGCGCTGCACCTTGCAGTGAATCGTTGTTATCCATCAGCGCAAACACCAGGAAGATACCCAGCGTCACAAAGCCCATGTGTGCAATGGATGAATAGGCAATCAGCTTTTTCATATCCTGCTGTACCAGCGCAACGAAACCGATATAGACCACCGCCACCAGCGACATGAAGACGATCAGCCACATCAGCGAATGACTCGCGTCCGGTGTAATCGGCAGACTGAAACGCAAAAACCCAGAGCCGCCGATCTTCAGCATAATGGCCGCCAGGATCACGGAGCCGCCGGTAGGCGCCTCGACGTGCGCATCCGGCAGCCAGGTATGTACCGGCCACATCGGTACCTTCACGGCAAATGCCATCAGGAAGGCGATTAAGATCAGCACCTGCTCGGTCATGCTCATGGGCAGCATATGACAATCAAGAATGCTGAAGCTGCCCGATTTCATATACATGTAGATCAGCGCGACCAGCATGAACAC
>JAQBDO010000272.1:0-3635 GCA_032124375.1 Gammaproteobacteria bacterium | reverse complement strand
GGCCGGCATGTCCGAAACGCTGGCGCGCAACCTCGTTAGCTACCGCGAACAGCAGGGTGCCTTCGCCAACCGCCGGCAATTGCTCAAGGTGCCGCGCCTCGGGCCCAAGGCGTTCGAGCAGGCGGCCGGTTTCCTGCGCATTGCCCACGGCGATAATCCGCTCGACGCCTCGGCGGTGCACCCCGAGGCCTATCCGGTGGTGGAAAACATTCTCGCCGCCACACGGTTGTCCATGCCGGAGCTGATCGGCAACAGGTCCGTGCTCAGCACCCTGGCGGCCAATGACTATGTCGATGCACGCTTCGGCGAACCGACGGTGCGAGACATCATCACCGAGCTCGACAAGCCCGGCCGTGACCCGCGTCCCGAGTTAAGGACCGCGACCTTCAAGGATGGCGTCGAGACTCTCAAGGACCTGACTGCCGGTCTGATCCTGGAAGGCGTGGTGACTAATGTGACCAACTTCGGTGCCTTCGTCGACATCGGCGTTCACCAGGACGGCCTGGTGCACATCTCCGTCTTGTCGGACAGCTTTGTGAAGGATCCGCGCGAGGTGGTCAAGGCCGGTGACATCGTCAAGGTGAAAGTGCTGGAGGTTGATCTTAATCGCAAACGCGTTGCGCTCAGCATGCGACTCGGTGATGAGGTGGCGCGCAAACCCGCCCAGGGTGAGAAGAAAACGTCGCCACAGCGTGGCAAGGCCCGGCAGGGCAAGGTGCGCCAGCGGCAACAGCCCGCCAGACCGGCGCCGGTTACTGCCATGTCCCAGGCTTTTGCGAAGCTGACCGAAAAAACCTAGGCGGCGTCCTGCGGCTGTGCTGTGAGGTTGCCTCGGTGTTAAATTGCACGCTCGATTGGTCCATCTTATGATTTTTTTGCATTGAATTACTGACCCTCTAATTGAGTAGTAACTATTTCAAACGCAATTTCTTAACAGGCTCAGCGTGGGTCCATGTTCAGTGCAAATACTGGATCAGTATTCGATGCAAATTAACAAACATGCAGTATTTTGTTCTTTAACGCTTCAGGTTCTGACTGCATGCTCACGAATCCACGGCAGCAACTGTTCAAAATTACAGCGATTGTTCTCCAGTAATCCGATCAGGAACCGGTGCGCCTTGTTAGCATCCACTTTAAGCCGGTAACTGTTCATGCGCAGGAATACGTCGGTTGCGAAGAACGCAACGCGCTTGTTTCCGTCGATGAAGGGATGATTCATGATGAGTGATTCGAACAGCGCGGCGGCCATCTCGGCGAGATCGATGTAGTGGCCGGTGCGGGGACGATACAGAGCGCTCTCCAGTAACCCGTAATCACGTACTCCCGCCGGTCCACCGAATCGTTCCAGCAGCACACGATGAATTTCCAGCACTTCATCGCGGCTGAGGAAGACGACGGATTTATTTGGCAAGCAGCTTACCCAGTTTTTCGTTTTCGGCGATGGAGTGGTCGAGGTGTTTCAAAACCTCGGGGCGTACCCGTTTGCGGGTAACGTACTCACTGATGGCTTCGGTGAGCAAACCGGACACATTTTGATGCGTTTCAGCGGCGAGCGCCTTCAGTTCGTTCCAGATGGCCTCGTCGACCTTGGAGCTGATCTTGATACTTTGCATGCAAGTAGATTGGTTGACGAAACCAGAAATGTCAAGTCAGCGTGCTTTCCAGCCGTTCTGGCCGGGAATACGGGTTAAATCATCTCGGGATTTTTACGGGACACGGTCCTGCATGGTTATGCACCGTTATGCAATCGAGGCAACGGACGCCCCATTTATATTTATTCAGCAAGTTATGAAACCGGCCATGTGCCGGTTTTTTGAGGTAAGTGTTGTGGTAAGTGCGCTTCTGTCGATGTAAAGAGGGGTAATAGTACTTTTTTTCAGGCATCCTTCATCGGTATGGAAATTACCGCATACCAACAGCTGCTCGACTTCATCACCGGCACGCGCAACATGCGTATGTCCCATAGCAACCAGGCAGCCCATTTATAGAATGCCTGCTACAGTCCGCCTGCCGATATTGTGTCTGACTCAGCCTGTTTCATCTCCCTGCTCAGCATCGAACTGATGATCCCATGGGCCCATTCCCTGAAGGATAAGCGTAGTGCTGTGCGCGGTCTGAAAGATCGTCTACGTTCCCGATTCAACGCCTCGGTTGCCGAGGTGGCCTATCAGGACAAATGGCAACGGGCGATAATAGCTGTCTGTATCATTGGTAGTGACAAACGACAGCTGGAATCGGATATGACCAGGGTCCGTCAGTTATGCGAAGAGGCTCAAGACTTGCAGATTGCTGATATGCATCAACAATGGTTGTAAGCAAAATGCTGGTGGTGGTAATTCATGTCCACCCGTAGCCAGCATTTATATTCGGCAACTCGCACGGCCAGCCATGATCTGGCTTTGTTAAGTGCAGCTCTTGGAGGTCATCTGCCGTTACTTCAACGTCCACGCATAGCAATGACAGCTTTCTCCACCTGCGCCAGTGCATGCTTGATCTCCTGCCGTGCCTGTTTGTGCTCGGTGATTTTCAGCGTCTCCTTCAGCAGCCTTTGCCAACCCGCGCCTTTGAACCGGGCATGCAGCCGTCCCTGAGCTCTAGCAAATTGAACAAGTGCCTTTTCCACAGGACTTTGCCTGCCGAGCTGTACCTGCGCTACTTGATATTCACAAATCCTGTGCGGTAGTGACGGACGTCTCCCGATATCAGTCCTTGCCGACACCTGTGGACGTTCCGGTCAAACGCGCAATGATCAGTGAACTTGCCAGGGCAAACAGCGCCAGCACCCAGACGATTACGGCGCCAGAGGGCAAGTCAAGCAGCGCCGACAGGGCCAGTCCCGCGGCATAACTGGCGGTACCCAGCAGATAGGCTGCGAACAGGGCATATTTCCCGAAGCGGCGCACCGCAAGGGCCGGGATGATCAGGCTGGCGAACACCAGGTAGACGCCGACCAGCTGCACGGAGGCCGTGATCGCCAGCGCAAACAGGATATAGAAAAGCACTGATCGATGCGAAGCCCCGAAGCCGAACCATACGAACAGGATCAGCGCGTACAGCAGGGCGACCGGTACCAGCTGATTCAGGTCCACCCACAGGACCTGTCCTACCAACAGGTCCTTGAGGTGCTCGCCGCCATGCGGGTTGTTGGCCAGGATCAGGATCGCGGCGCTCGCTGCCAGCACGAAGGATGTGCCGATCACGGCTTCCAGGATTTCGGGCCAGCGCCGTTCACACAGATACAGGGCCAGCGCCCCGAGCAGAGCTGCGGAAAAGGCCGTCAGCTGTATCGTCAGGGCATTTTCCTCCCACGCCATGGCATGCGCCCATAGCACACCCACGCCTGCGATCTGGGCGATCGCCAGATCGATGAAGATGATCCCGCGACGCAGGACCTGTTGCCCCAGGGGGACATGAGTCGACAACACCAGCAGCCCGGCAAGAAAGGCGGGGCCGAGTATGATCAGGTTCAGGCCATCCGTGTTCATGGCTGTGCCCCCTGCAGCAATGCGATGCTTGAATCGAACAGGCCGAACAGATCCGTGGACTGCGCGTTGCCGCCGACGGTGTACGGCAATTCGAGCATCACCAGGCCGGCCTGTTTGCTCAGCCATTCGGAAGCGCGCGCTTCCTCGAAC
>JAQBDO010000271.1:0-2595 GCA_032124375.1 Gammaproteobacteria bacterium | reverse complement strand
GGCCTGACAATGCTTGAGTGCGCCGGTGGCATCACACCGATGGCAGACGGCGTCAATGTCGGTGGCGGCACGCTAAAAGGTTCGGGACAAGTCGCCCTGATCCTCGTTAGTGATTTCTGGCAGATCAACAGTAATGCCGTTATCGCTTCCATAGACACACTGAAGGCTGACTATGGTGACAGACTGTGCGTTCACACCATCAAGGTCGGTGATGCTCACGAGGGTGGTGATCTTGCTGCTGCACTTGCCGGTGTTAACAGCTGTGGTTCATCAGTGGATGCCGGTTCACTGGCATCGTCTGCTGCCATGACGGGCTATGTCACTGACATACTGCTGGCAGCTGCACCTGCCACTGTCGTCAAGTACGAGAAAAACACCATGTCTGCATCTGCCTTGTTCGATCACGACAAGTCAACCCTCAAGGAGGAAGGCAAGGCTGCATTGCATAGCCTGGATGAATCCATCAAGGCCAGGGGTGCAACGGTAGTTGATATCAATGTAATCGGTCACACCGACAGCGACGGCAGTGAAGAGTACAACATGGCGCTCTCGATCCGCCGTGCGGAGGCAGTCAGGGACTACATGGTCAGTGAAGGCGTGGACGCTGCTATCATCGATGTATCCGGTGAGGGCGAGTCCAACCCGATTGCGAGCAACGCTACCAGGGAAGGCCGCGCAGAGAACCGCCGTGTTGATATTCATGTAGGTATCACACAGCCCGCCAACTAATCACGTCGGGGAACTCCTGAAACCCGCCCTCCAGTATTTGGACGGCGGGTTTTTTTATGCCTGCTGCAAAGCAATCAATGTCAGAGAGATGAGAGTGCCAAGGGGCAATAATCATTGCCCTGCCTTCATTGTTAAGGAAAACACGCATTACGAAACCCGGGATTAACCCCGTCTGCTCGACTGGAAATTTTCACATTCAGGTGCTTTTTTAACTGCAAAAAGCTAGACTTTCTCCCCTGTGGTGATTCCAGGCGTACAGGTGCCGGGGTTCAGCGGTTATCAATTTGTCATTATCGAAAAGACCCGGAAGATCCAGGGAGATTAGCAATGAACACTTCCCAAAGGGCCATATAATCAACGCCTGTGAAGGCTTTAATACTCATTTTCCGGAGCATCTGCATGAAATACCCTCGCCTTGGCGCAATCTGTAAATCTGTATCGACTGTCATGATCTTGCTGGCATCCCAGTCAACGCTCGCTGCCGGTTTTTATCTTTCAGAGGTCGGCACACCACTGAGTCTTGGAACCGCCGGAGTCGCGAACCCGACCAACAACATCAGTGCGGATTCCTCCTGGGCTAACCCGGCAGGGATGACGGGACTCCATCAGAGTGAGATATTAGGCGGCCTCCAGATTGTCGCACCCAATGTACGCTTCGATTCCTCCGTTGCCACTGCGGGTGGTAATGACGGCGGTAATGCCGGCAACGCAGTAGCCATTCCCAGCTTCTTTTATGTCAATGCCGTGACGGACCGATTGCGCCTGGGGATTTCTTCAGCCGGTCTTATGGGTGGCGGTGTCGATTACGGCGACAAATTTGTCGGCCGCTATGCCACGAGCCTGGCCGAACTGGGTGCGTTGGGTATCTCCCCGGCAATCGGATACAAGGTGAATGACAAGTTCTCGGTGGGTGCCGGCGTGTCGATTATCTATACCCGTTTCGATGAGGACATTATGATTAACCAGAGCGCTGTCGTTGCCGATGCCCCGGATGGCAAGTTCAAGATTGTAAAGGCCGATGACTGGGGTTATCAGCCCTATGTCGGGCTGACCTGGAACCTGACGGAACGTGCCATGCTGGGTTTGGTCTACCGGGCCGAAATGGACGTCAACCTGAAAGGTGACGTGAAGATACATGACTGGAAATTACCGGTGCCCAAGCCACCGGCTGACAAGGTTGACGTTGACTGGGATAACCCTCAAACGGCCAAGCTTGGCCTGAAGTACCGGCTGGATGACAAGAACCTGCTATTCATGAGTGCCGGTTGGGAAGACTGGTCAAAATTCAGCACCAACACGCTGGCATTGAAAGGCGGGGCGTTGAATCCTGAAATCAGGCTGGAACGAAAGTTCGATGACACCTGGAATGCGGGCATTGCGCTGGCGCATCATGAGGGTGGCCATGCGACCAGTATCGGGCTTGCCTATGAAAGCTCACCGGTGAGTGACAAGAACCGCACGCTGGATTTGCCCTTTGAGGAGCTATACAAACTTTCCTTTGCGTATGCCTGGACAGGTCAGAAGGATCTTGATTTCTCGCTGGGCAGTACGGTTTACCTGATCGGTGATGGCAGCATCGACCAGACATCACAGGGTGTGCGCACCAAGGGCGAATATGACACCAACTACATTATCTTCTTCGGCGGCACCGCCCGCTACCGGTTCTAGTTGCCATCGGATAAAGAACAAAAATAATCGCGAACAAGGTCCGCTCCTGCAGGTGTATCTATGAGCGCAGGGGCGGACCCGGGTAAAGCAATGGCACAAAAAGACAATGGCTGATCTCGATTAGCAGCATCGCTGACAGCATTGCCCGGACGCCGCGAGCGCATCGCCCAGGCTGGTGAAGGTATCTGCAGGATGACC
>JAQBDO010000270.1:0-3227 GCA_032124375.1 Gammaproteobacteria bacterium | reverse complement strand
CCGGTGTCTTCGCATACTGGCGAATTTTCGACGCCAGGCCGACGACCAGCAGGGCCGTGGCGACGTAGAACAACAGCGCATAAACTATGGTCAGAAACGGCATGTTTCTGAACTCCCTTACGGTTGGTTGTGTTAAACACTGTCAGTGCATACAGAGGGTCAATCCCTCTGCATGCACATTGGCAGTGACCTAGACGCAGCCCGTTGGCTTGGGCAGACCGGCGTATTTACAGGCCTGTTTGGCCGGACCATACGGAAACAGTTCATACAGGTACTTGCTGTTACCCTTGTCCTTGCCCAGTTTTTTGCCGATGGCCTTGGTCAGAACACGAACCGCAGGTGCGATCTGGTACTCTTCATAGTACTCACGCAGGAAGTTGATCACTTCCCAGTGGCTATCGGTGAGTTCGCAGTCATCGATGTTTGCCATGACAGCAGCGACGTCTTTGTCCCAGGTGTTCAGGTCAGCCAGGTAGCCTTCCTCGTCAGTTTCATATGTTTTGCCGTTTGCTTCGATACTACCCATGTGAGGTCTCCTCGTTGGATGACGCTAGTTAATTAAAAAATCAGAGCCAGGACTGTACTTTGTCGTTAGTCTCTACCAAATCTACAAAACCGTTATAGTCGATGACCTCAACGCCATCAGCCAGTTTGTCTTCAGAAATACCCCGCGCTGCCAGGTCAGGGCCCAGTACGGATACCTTGTGACCCGCAATCATCGCTGATGCCTTGCCGCTTTTGACAGCACCATACACGCCATCTTCAATCAGCAGCAGCATGTCATCGCTCTTCATGATTGAAGATGCCGTGTTGAGATTGCTGTTCTCATAGGGCGATTTGTTTACCAGGTGCAATATAGACATGTGTTTGCTCTTCCCGATTAAAAGTTAAACAGGACATCCTGCTCTGCCATGACATCAGCGAGTTCCGCACGACTCACCAGACGGATGGAATCCTTCTCGGCGTAGTCCTCATCCTCGTCTTCCCAGACCAGGTGCTGCAGGTCATCAAGTGTCAGTCCACGTTCTTCCAGCGATTCTTTCTCGACATAAATCTTGGTGATTTCGTAATCGCCGAGTGCTGCGTAGGTCGGTGAGAAGTTCTTCATACCGATTCCCTTGGTGTCCTGACCCTTGACCAGCTGGTAGACACCATCGTCCATGAAGGCGAGGCTGACATCCTGTTCGAAGGCCGCACTGATCAGTACGACTTCAAGGGATTCCCACGCATAGATAGTGCCGTAGGGCGCCTTGCGGTTGAAGAACAAGAATTTCTTTGTCTCAGACATTTTTCAGTACCCCGTTCAGTCGCCGAACACGATCAGACGATCGCTCTGGATGCCACCTTCGACCAGCTGGCCCAGACCGGAGATACGAAACCCGGGGGCAATGTTGGTTGCATCCTTGCCATTGCGCTCGGCTTCGCCGTCATCAACGATGCCGCGACGCTGTGCAGCTGCCACGCACAGCACCATGTCAATGTCATGTGCCTGTCCGAGTTCCGTCCAGCGGACGACGATGTTGCGGTCGTCCTGCGGCGGGGTGGTCAGACGCGTGCCATTGTTGACGCCATCGTGGTAGAAAAAGATACGAAAGATTTCGTGCCCTTTATCCAGTGCAGCCTTGGCGAAGTGGTAGGCCGAGTCAGCAGACTGGTGCTGATACGGGCCTTCGTTTACCTGAATAGTAAATTTCATGAATCGGGTTCCCTCAGAAGCGGATATGCGTTGAGGCATTCAGGCTGGCACGGGCACCACGCCAGTTGTCAATGTGGTACTTGGTGAACGGCAGCCCGGTCTTTTCAAAGAAGCGCGGCCAGCCAATACGCTCGATCCAGTCGTTCATGCGTTCCCAGTCCTTGGCGTCTTCCTTGTAGGTCTTGAGAATCTTCTTCACCACGGCGGTGGCTTCAGGCCAGCGCGGCGGGTTGTTCGGAATACCGGAGGCAACCAGCTTCTGGAACGTTGGTTTGCCACGCGCATTGGAGTGGTTGCCACCCACCCAGATGGCCAGCTTGGAGTGCTCGGCGTCATTGATCTGCATTGGCGGGCAGGGCGGGAAGCAGGCACCACAGCAAATGCATTTCTTCTCGTCTACTTCAAGGGAGGGTTTGCCGTTGACCAGTGCCGGGCGAATTGCAGCAACCGGGCAACGTGCCACGACTGAAGGGCGCTCGCACACATTGGACACCAGGTTGTGGTTGATCTTCGGCGGCTTGGTATGCTGCACGTTAATGGCGATATCGCCCTGGCCGCCACAGTTGATCTGGCAGCAGGAGGTGGTCATATGCACGCGGTTGGGCATGTTCCAGCCTTTGAACTCATCGATCAGTTCGTCCATCATGGACTTCACAACACCGGACGCGTCAGTGCCCGGAATATCACAATGCAGCCAGCCCTGGGTGTGTGACAGCATGGCAACCGAGTTGCGTGTCCCACCGACGACAAAACCGGCATCTGTCAGCGCCTTGATCAGCGGCTGTACCTTGGCCTCATCGGCGACCTGGTATTCGATATTGCTGCGGATGGTAAAGTGAATATAGCCTTCACCGTATTTGTCACCGATGTCGCAGAGCTTGCGCAGGGTGAATACGTCAAGAATACGCTGGGTGCCCGCACGCACGGTCCAGATCTTGTCGCCATACTTGGAAACGTGCACTAACACGCCGGGTTGCGGGTCTTCGTGGTAGGCCCATTGCCCGTAGTTCTTGCGCATCACCGGATGCATGTACTGGAACGCGTCTGGACAGCCTGATTCGATTGGCGAACGCATTTCTTGTGCCATGAGATTCTCCTGTAGTTCTGTATTTTATTGAACTGCTCCCGGTGCCTTGCACCGGGAGCAGTCATGATTCAATGCCGGTCTGTTACGCCGAAGCCGCCTGCTTCTCTTCGCGCTTCCTCGCAAACCATTTCTCGGCTTCCTCATCCCAGCCATCCATGCGGATGTAGGAACTCTGGCGCGGGCTGCCGACCATGTTCGGGTCAACGTCGATACCAATGCCCTCGAGGAAGTTCACCAAACCAATACGCTCGATCATCTCACCTGTACGTTCGTGCTCCAGGCCGTTCTCGGCCCAGAAGTCGATGATGTCCTCGGCCATTTCCTGCAGGCTCTCGTAGTCTTCCTCGGTTTCCAGCTTCTTGAACGGAACCACCACGGTACCCATGAGGTCGCCGATCTTCAGGGTGCGCTTGCCGCCGATGAGGATGGTGACGCCCTTGTCGT
>JAQBDO010000269.1:0-2742 GCA_032124375.1 Gammaproteobacteria bacterium | reverse complement strand
TCCGCTGGAGCGGGTGGTACCTGAAGTGAGTACTGCCCGGTCATTCGAACTTGCCTTGCCACCGGCACGAGACAAGGTACGTGTTTTCGTCAGGCTTGTGTTAAGCGTGTTTTGCCGCAAGTCTGCAAGTGCATCTTTCATCGCGAGCAGTCCTGCCTGTTCAGCCTGTTCACGTGCTGATACTTTTGGTTCGGCCGGTTTTGCCTTTGCCACGCCGGGTGAAGGTTTGGCAATCCTGGGGGGTACTGTCTTCTTAACCTCGGGTGGGGGTTGTTTGGACGGTGGTTTTGGCTCTGGTGCCCTGGGTATGACTGCGGGTTCGGGTTTTGGTGTTTGCTTGACCTCGAAAATCAGTGTGGCGATGCGTGGTATTGGTTCTTCAAGCGGCTTCTTTTCGAATTCAGGTAGCGGCAGGTACGGCATGATGACACCGAAAACCAGGAACAGTGCCAGGCAGATATTTACGATACGTCGAAAGCGCGCATCTGCCTCGGCGGAGAATTCCCACGGCATGAGCATGGCCTGGTTGCAGACGGACATGGCTCAGGTTTCCTCAAGTGATTTCTGGAGTACGGCCAGTGAAATGCGTGCAAAGCCGGCCTCGGTACAGCGGGCCATTACTTTTTTGAGTATCCGGTAGGGTATTTCCCTGTCACCCATTATGGTTGCTTCGCGACGTATTTCAGTACCTTTTTCGGTTACGGCAGGGCTGGCGGACTGCAATGATGCGGTTAGTAAACCGGTTGCAGTAGCATCCTCTGTGAGGATTGCATCAATGCTGGCAATGACCTTGCCATGAATCATGATGTCACTGGAGGTAATCATGATGACCAGTGTTTGCCTGGGTATCTCCTCAGAAACGGATTCCGGCAACTTCACTGACTTGTGCGTTGGTAGTACTTCACCATCGGACGAGTTCACCAGCAGAAAAAAAACCAGAATGGTAAAGATGTCCATCAGTGAGACGAGATTGATACCGGCAGTACGCCCGGCTCGCTTGTGGTGTTTATCCATGCGCTGCGCGCGTCGTGAAATAGCCATGCTTACTGCCCCTTGTTACTGGCAACCTTGACGTTTCTTGCCGGTGCATCGCCAATGGCGATTTCCGGAAACAGTTCGGCCAGCTGTACACTGCCAGCCTGAACCACGCGTGCTACCCGCACACTATCCATAACCTGTACCAGTGTGTCGTAGGGTGTATTTTCCTCAAGTAGCAGTGTGGCATTCAGTTTCTCGGGGAAGCGCGCCTTCACCTGCTGCAGCAATTCAGATATTTCATTAAAGTTGTGCCCCTGTCCTGTGGCTGCGACACGCTTGATCAGACCGCTATTACGGTCTCCGATTTCAACACTGTCTTCACGTACGATAATTTCCAGTTCGAATTGCTGCTCCTGCTGCGCGTTGCTGCTGCCGGCTGCAGGCAGGTTCAGTTCCAGGATGGTGATACGTGAGAAAACCGCCGTAATCAACAGAAACGGTACCAGTATCACCATCAGATTCATGAAAGCGGTGATATTGATGTCCGCGGATTCATGACGGTGATTGCGACGGCGTAAGCGGTGTTTCATCCCGCATTAACCTCGCCAGCCGGTTTTTCTGTCAACATGTTCAGGAACTTCACCGAGGCCATTTCCAGACTGTCAACCAGCTGCGTGGTCTTGGTCTGCAGCACGGCGTAGATCAGCAACAGCGGTATTGCAACCATCAGGCCGAACGCGGTGGTATTCATGGCGACAGAAATACTGGCGGACAACATGTCGGCCTTTTCAGACGGGTTCGCGGCAGCAACAGCGGTAAATGCCTGGATCAGGCCAATAATGGTGCCGAGCAATCCGAGTAATGTTGCAATATTGGCAAACGTTGACAGGTACTGGGTACGCTTTTCCAGGTTCGGAACAGTTTCCATCAAGCCTTCTTCCATGGCGATTTCAACATCATCACGGCGCCTGGATGAACGTGCACGATTCAGTCCGTAGCTGAAGATATGACTGATGGCAGAGCGGGACTTTTCCGTGATCATGGCAACCTGCAGATAGTCGCCCTTCTGCATGAGTGGCATCAGCTTTTTCCACACGCGGTGGTTGCTGGCTTTTGCCATGGTCAGATAAATATAACGTTCTATGGCGATTGCCAATCCCAGCGCCAATACCAGCATGATGGGATACATGAAGAATCCACCGGACTGAAAAAATCCGACAATCGTGTTATAGGCATCCATATGCAGCTCCTGTGCGTTGCTTGTATTTCAATATAAGGTCGCCCCGGCACTGTAGATGCGCTGTGATAGACCCCCTGTAAATCTGTTCCAGAATCGCGCAGACCTGGCGATTGACTGAAACAGAGCGTTAAACAAAATAATTACTGATGTTGCGATCCGGAACTGTGAACTGCATCGAAATATTCAAGCTCCCTGAGAAATACATCACGGTCTACCGGCGCAAGCGCTTCATCAACAAGACTGTTCATGGGCCGCCCGGCAAGCTCTCCGGCCTCTGATGCTTTCCACGGCACAATATGCAAGGCTTTGGGGAGTTCGCTGTTGCCTGTGATCGTCGTTCCGTCCAGTGTTATCGAATCGGCAGCTTGCAACTGTGCGGTGGCTGCTATAACAACAAAGCCTTGCAGTAGGCGGGAGAAAATCTTCGTGTTCATGGGCTCACCTTTGCCGTGAAACCGGTTGCCGGGTTGTTATTGGCAAGGTTGTTGATCCATGCCTGCAGCTGCGCATCATCACTGCCAGTC
>JAQBDO010000268.1:0-2898 GCA_032124375.1 Gammaproteobacteria bacterium | reverse complement strand
CATTGTAGCACCCCATGCGCATAAAAAAAGACTGTTAAAACAAAGTATTTCACGACAGGCCGCCCGGCCGTCGTCACAAAATATATTAATTAGTTTATTATCATATGCTTATTAAAAGGGAGCCGGCCGATAAGCCGGGTTTTGTCGTGGACAGCCATTCATCTGGACACTGCGTCACCGCAGGCCTCAAGCGACCTACCCGGGAACCATGCGGGCCGCACGTATGTTCCCCTATTTGGTCTTGCTCCGGGTGGGGTTTACCCTGCCACGCCTGTTACCAGCCGCGCGGTGCGCTCTTACCGCACCATTTCACCCTTACCAGCTCTGCTTAAAAGCAGAAGTGGCGGTATATTTTCTGTGGCACTTTCCATAGGCTCGCGCCTTCCAGGTGTTACCTGGCACCCTGCCCTGTAGAGCCCGGACTTTCCTCCCCGCTTGACGCGGAGCGACTGCCTGGCCGACTCCCGGGAGCAGTATAAAGGAATGCTTTTGCAAAGCGTTTTTTATTTGTTCGAAAAAAACCCCTGCAGCATCGGCACGAGCAGCGCCTTAACGGGAATGCCCAAGCAATCTCTTTAGCAGTTGTTTAACAAAATTATCAGACTTTAAACCCGCAGCACGGCCAGCTCGTCCATTCAACGACAGCTTGCGTTTCAAATCCAGCAAGCCACGATGCTCCGGATCAATGTTTAAACCACGGCGCAATGCCATCACGGCACTCTCGTAAAAATCCAGCCGATGTTCGGCCATTGCCAGGTTGTAGTACACATCGGCATCCGCCGTCTCACCCACGGCAGCCTTGCGACACAGCTTCACCCCGTTCCGGTCACCCATGTAGACACGTGACAGACCATGGAACGAAGTATAACGGTTCTGATAGGCATCATTGAGTTCCGCGTTGCCATCCGCGGCGCGAAAAAACATCAGCGCACCTTCAAAATCCTTACTGTTGAAACAATGCAGCCCTTTGACAAAATCACCGTGCATGCGGGACCGTTTCCCGGATCCTGGCACATCAAACTGGCTTCCCATACCCCCTCCCCCGTGAGCAGCTACCCCGGTCGATCCAGTGGCCACTTGTATAAAAAACAGACAAACGACACACTCCCCCTCAACCAGTGTGGAGATTAGAGTGTTTATTTATAAACGCAAGTTGAACGTGTTGACGCCGACAATGATATGCAGCACCCTTGCGATCTTCTACTCGGCCACCAATCGCCAAATTACTGACGCCGACTGCCTGCATGAATATTCTTTTTGCCAGTTCTGAAGCCCACCCCCTGATAAAAACAGGCGGACTGGCTGATGTGGCCGGCAGTCTGCCACGTGCCGTCCGCAACCTGCGCCACGACATACGCGTCGTCATTCCAGCCTACCAGTCAATACTGAAGCAGGCGGAAAAATTTACCCTCGTGTCCCACCTTCAACTCGATGGTGTCAGCCAACCGGTACGCATCCTTGCCGGGCGCCTGCCAGGCAGCACCGTCATTGTCTACCTGGTGGATTCACCGCAACACTTCGACCGGCCGGGCAACCCCTACACCATGAAACAGGGCTCTGCCTGGCCGGATAACGCCGAACGCTTTACCACCTTCTGCCGCACCATCGAGGCATTGTCCATGGAAGCCGCCGGGCTCGACTGGCAACCCGACATCGTGCACTGCAATGACTGGCAGGCCGGACTGGTACCGCCATTGCTGGAACGCCACCCGACGCGACCGGCGAGCGTGTTTACCATTCACAATCTCGCCTACCAGGGCCTGTTTGACTGGAACACCTTCAATAATCTGAAGCTGCCCGCTGATTTCTGGTCAATTGAAGCGATGGAATTTCACAACCAGTTTTCCTTTATTAAAGGCGGGCTGGTGTTTGCTGACTGGATCACCACCGTCAGCCCGACCTATGCCGAGGAAATCCAGACCAGTGAATACGGTTGCGGACTCGCGGGACTCATCAGTCATCGCACCGACACACTCACGGGTATCGTCAATGGCGTTGACTACAGCGTCTGGAATCCGGGGCGCGATCGACATATCCCGGTACAGTTCAATAGCCGCTCGCTGACCCACAAGACAGAGAACAAGCGGGCGCTGCAGGAACATTTTGGACTACCGGTTGACGCAAGCATTCCGCTGTTTGCCACCATCAGCCGGCTGGTAGAACAAAAAGGCATCGACCTGATCCTCGACATTGTGCCGCAACTGGCAAAACAAAAGGCACAACTGATCATACTGGGCAGTGGTGACAGCACGATTGAAAAAGACATTATCGCCGCTGTCAGCGCCTATCCCGGGCAGGTCGCAGCGCGCATCGGCTATGACGAGTCACTGTCGCACCACATCGAGGCCGGCGCCGACATGTTTCTGATGCCCTCGCGTTTTGAACCCTGCGGCCTGAACCAGATCTACAGCCAACGCTACGGCACGGTGCCGATTGTACGCCACACCGGTGGGCTTGCTGATACGGTCACGGACACCACAGCGGAAACACTCGCAGCAAAAACCGCCACCGGTTTCAGTTTCAATGCGGCCACTTCAAGCGCACTGCTGGAGGCCGTGGAGCGCGCGCTGGGTTATTACCGCCAGCCGGACATCTGGCAACAACTGATCTGCACCGGCATGAAACTCGATTTCAGCTGGCAGCACAGTGCGCGGCTCTATGTTGAACTCTACGAAACCATACTCGCGCGACGTGCTGGCGAAACCATTGCAGAATCTGTCTGAAGCGAATCGCACTCCTTGTATTGGCTGCAGCCAGAGTCGGGTTCATACAACCCGCGGCTGGCCGAATGAATTCGGCCCTACGATGATGATCTGTGGTTAAATTCCCTGCAGGGTCGAATTCATTCGACCAGCAGCTGATGATCTGTGGTTGAATTCCCCGCAGGGTCGAATTCAT
>JAQBDO010000267.1:0-3713 GCA_032124375.1 Gammaproteobacteria bacterium | reverse complement strand
TTTCTTTACCCCAATAGATTGTAATCCAGGCATATGGACGAACCTCATTTGCAGAATGTCAGATATACTGCTATATTTTCTGACATCTAAGGAACCGAAGACACATGTCTACTACCGAGGCAATTCGCAACCGTATTCTCCGCTTAAAAAAGGGGGAACCATTCACTAACGCCCGTTTTCTGCGGTTGGGCGCGCGCGCGGCCGTAGACAAGGCCCTGTCCCGTTTTGTCGAGGAAGGATCGATTCAGCGGGTTGCCCGCGGTGTCTTCGTTCGCCCCAGGCAAAGCCGTTTCGTAGGCAACGTCATGCCAGACACGCAACAGGTCGTAGCGGTTATTGCCAGGGATCATGGCGAGACGATCCAGGTACATGGTGCCGAAGCGGCGCGCCGTTTCAAACTGACAACCCAGACGCCGACGATGCCGGTCTACTACACCAGCGGTCCAAGCCGGAAGCTGCGCATTGGTAACCTGGCCGTAACACTCAAGCATGTCAGCCAACGCAAACTGCTACTGGCCGGCAAACGTCCGGGCCTGGCCCTGTCAGCACTCTGGTACCTCGGCAAAGAAGCAGTCAACGCGGAAGTGCTTGAAGCGATCCGAAACGAGCTGTCTGCGGAGGAATTCGAGACGCTGAAACGTACCGACATGCCGGCATGGATGTCCGATGCGCTGCATCATTACGACAAGGACGCCGAGCGTGCCTGAGGCGTTTCTCCATCTTTCAGACCAGGATCGGAGAGATATCCTGCAGACAGCAGCGGCCCAACTGGGTCAGCAGGCTGGTGTGCTGGAAAAGGATGTATGGGTTTGTTGGGCATTGCAGGCGCTGTTCGCAATGCCCAACGCCCTGCCCATGGCATTTAAGGGCGGCACATCGTTATCCAAGGTCTTCAACGCCATTTACCGGTTTTCGGAGGATGTGGATATCACACTGGACTATCGGGCGTTTGGCGAAGACTTCGATCCCTTCCGCGCTGATGTCAGCAGGTCGGCTCTTCGCAAATTCAGCGATCGCCTGAAAGACTGCGTGCGGACCTATAGCCATGAAGTGGTACTTCCCTACCTGAACGAGCAGCTCGCCGAACAACCAACACCGGAAGCATTCAACATCGAGCTATCCGAGGATGGCGAAAAGCTCTGGATACACTACCCCTCAGCGGTCGAGATCAATGGCAGTTACCTGCAAAGCAGCGTGCTGATCGAGTTCGGGGGACGCAATGTAATCGATCCCAACCAACGCCACCAGGTATCCCCTTACATCGCCGGACTGGTCAGCGGACTGGAACTCCCCGTAGCGGAAGTGGTGGTGCTATCCCCGGAACGGACATTCTGGGAAAAGGCCACATTGATTCACGTTGCCTGCAACAAGGGCACCTTTGAATCCGGTGTTAACCGCCTCTCGCGTCACTGGTACGACCTAGTGATGCTGTCCCGACACCCCGGTGGGCAGCAGGCCCTTGAAAATCGGACCTTGCTCACCGATGTTGTCAAACACAAGGAGATCTTCTTCAATGCTTCCTACGCCCACTACGGGCAGTGCCTGACCGGGGGCATGCGCTTACTACCAAACACGGAGCTCCTGGCCGCCCTCCAGTCCGATTTTGAAGAAATGCTGGATGCCGGCATGCTGTATGCGAAACCACCTTCATTCGATGAACTCGTTGCCGAGCTCCAGGGGCTCGAAAATATCATTAACACAGTCGAACAGCCTGGCCTAGTCTAATACAGCTTTAAGGATGACCAGAATCAACCATGTACCCAGATAGACGCCAACCAAGGTAAGTAATGTCAACGAGGCCAATAAATCAAATGCACGTTGACGTTCCCGCATCATGTACTGACTATTTATTTTCATGCATGAGAGTCTAGCGTCTGAATATGACAGTCGTGCGAGAAGATTGTTAGATTTCGAATAGCAAGTTAACTCGAATGGGATTAATTATTCACTTGCTTGATTTTACCCTGTTAAGGTAAAAACCCTCTCAACCATTCCCGGAGGTCTGGTTGTGGCCGGTTGTACTCATTCAACAGTTCAGCGCTCGCTGAGTTTCCACGGTTAGGGAACGGCAACTGAAAGTTGTCGTTCCTGGGTCAGGTTATGGTCGGCGGCCTTCGCCCCTAACCGGAAGATCGAGTAAGA
This sequence comes from Gammaproteobacteria bacterium, assembly GCA_032124375.1. GTDB lineage: Bacteria > Pseudomonadota > Gammaproteobacteria > UBA9214 > UBA9214 > UBA9214. Next base: position 1,571 of record JAQBDO010000267.1, on the reverse strand, counting down.
CACGCAAAATATCGATTATGGATCAGATAGCAGCGGCTGAGCATGCGGCAAGATTGGTTTGGCGCCTTGTTACAAACGCTTTAAAGCTAGATCAAATAAAAGATCGGTTACGCCGCCTGTCCTAGGCGAATTACTGATTATTACCTGAAAACCGTAACTTAGACAGTCTTGTTCTTAATCGCAAGCTTCCCTACTCTGCACGGCCATGAAGGATCTGCTCATACTCCTCGCCCATCTATTCACCACAGTCGCCAAACTCCTGGGACCCGGTGGCGCAAGGGCCGTCGTTGCTGACAGTCTGCTCATGAAGCAGCAGCTCCTGGTCATCAATCGTTCGCGGCGACGCGCACCAAATCTCTCATCACTCGATCGGTTTCTGTTCGGCTTCTGGTCACTGTTTCTCGATCCACGCCGTATCCAGCGAGCTGCCGTGATTATTCGGCCTTCGACACTATTGAAATTCCATGACCTGTTAAAACATCGCAAGTATCGGCTGCTGTACTCATCAGGCAGAAAAGGCAAACCAGGCCCCAAGGGTCCATCAACCGAACTCATCCAGGCAATCATTGAACTAAAGCAACGCAACCCACGCTTTGGCTGTCTTAGAATTGCCCAGCAAATTAATAAAGCATTTGACGTGGATATTAACAAGGACCTGGTCCGGCGCGTCCTCGCTAAACACTACCGTCCAATTCCCGATGACAGCGGACCGTCATGGCTGACCTTCATCGGGCACACGAAAGACAGCCTCTGGAGTATTGACTTTTTTCGTTGTGAATCTATTTTGCTCAACACCCACTGGGTGCTCGTGGTCATGGACCAATTCTCGCGGCGCATCATTGGCTTTGGCGTACATGCAGGAGATGTCGATGGTCTCGCCCTCTGTCGGATGTTCAACACCGCCATCTCAACCAAATCTGCCCCAAAATATCTCAGCTCAGATAACGATCCACTCTTTCTGTATCACCAATGGCAAGCGAACTTGAGAGTTCTCAGTATAGACGAGATTAAGACCATCCCGTATACACCTATATCACATCCCTTCATTGAACGACTCATTGGAACCATTCGTCGTGAATACCTTGATCACACCCTCTTTTGGAATGCTCAGGACCTTGAGCGAAAACTTGCAAATTTCAAGCAATACCACAACCGTGATCGGGTTCATCAATCGCTAGACGGAAATACGCCAGCTGTCGTTTGCGGCGATCCTCTGCCTCTACACGCAAAACTCAGAAACTATTCATGGGCATCACACTGCAATGGTCTCTTTCAAACACCGATTGCCGCATGAATAACAATTCGCCTAGGACGCCCTCTTTACTGACCCGCTAATGGGGCAGTAGTGATTTTAAATAGCGACTTTCCAGCCTGATAAACCCGCTTGGCCTGATCTGTTAGTTCAAACTTGTTTCCGGACTCGATCCGCCTCCGGTTCAGCTGAGCCTGTGCGCCGTTTTCATAATACTGATCTATTAACGATTTCAGTGAGGAAAGGTTAAACGAGGCTTTATCATCACTAATCGACAACGGAACCAGGGAATCCAGCGCCAGCAATTCCTGATTGTATT
>JAQBDO010000266.1:0-4951 GCA_032124375.1 Gammaproteobacteria bacterium | reverse complement strand
TATTCGTGTGCTGGGTCCGGCGGAAGGTTTGCAGGCCTGTGGTGAAACAGGGCCTGGGCGAATGCTGGAACCTGCGGAGCTTGTTGAGGCGTTGTCAGTCGTGTTTCAGAGCGGGGTGCTGGCCGGACGCCAGGTGCTGGTAACCGCCGGCCCGACCCGTGAGGCCATTGATCCGGTACGTTATCTCAGTAATCACAGCTCCGGTCGGATGGGGTTTGCCGTGGCGGCAGCGGCGGCCGAGGCGGGCGCAAACGTTACCCTGATCAGCGGCCCGGTCAGTCTGGACACGCCGGCAAGGGTGCAGCGCATTGATGTCGAGAGTGCCGCGGACATGTACGCGGCGGTCATGCAGGCAGTGACCGCGATGGATATTTTCATTAGTGTTGCTGCGGTCGCTGATTATCGACCCGCGACAGTCGCAGCGGAGAAGCGCAAGAAAGACGCCGCCGAAATCTCCCTGGATTTAATACGTAATCCCGATATCCTTGCGAACGTGGCCGCCTTGCAGGACGCACCCTTTACCATGGGTTTTGCTGCGGAGACAGAGGCTGTTGAGCGAAATGCGCAGGACAAGCGGTTGGCAAAGGGTATTGATATGATTGCAGCTAACAAGGTTGGCGCCGGTTTGGGGTTTGATAGTGAAGAGAACGCCCTGCATGTGTTCTGGGAATCAGGCGAGCAACTGTTGCCCGTCGCAGACAAGCGCAAGCTTGCAAGGCAGTTGATAAAGCTGATTGCCGAACAAATTCAAAACAGCCATCACCATGGAAAGGTATTGAAGTTTAATGCAAAAGATTCAGCTTAAAATTCTCGATCCACGTCTCGGTAAAGAGTTCCCGCTTCCACACTACGCCACCGATGGCTCGGCCGGCATGGATATGCGTGCCTGTGTGGATACACCGCTGGAACTGGCGCCGGGTGACACGCATCTGATCCCGACGGGACTGGCGATTCATGTTGCCGATACCGGTCTGGCGGCGGTACTGCTGCCGCGCTCCGGACTGGGGCACAAGCACGGTATCGTGCTGGGTAACCTGGTGGGTCTGATTGACTCGGATTATCAGGGGCAGGTATTTATATCTTGTTGGAATCGTGGGAAAAATACATTTATTGTCGAGCCTGGAGAGCGGGTCGCACAGATGGTGTTTGTGCCGGTGGTACGGGCAGAATTTGAAATCGTTGAGGATTTTGATGCCAGTGAACGTGGTGCCGGCGGTTTTGGCCATACCGGGCGCCAATAACCTCAAATTATGGGCCGGGTTGGACGATAAAATCCTGTCAACTGTTTTTAAATTTTGGGCGGCCATACAGGCCAGGGATTAACAAAGAATTGTAATGAAGTTCTCTCCAGGAAAACTCTTTAAGCGTAACAAGGCATCTGCTGATCCAGCGGGTGTGCCGCCATTGATTGTTGATGCGAAACCGGCCAGTCTGGGCAAGGTACGTCTGCAGCTGCTGGTTACCGGTGTCGTATTGCTGGGGCTGCTGGCAGCGTTTATTTTCAAGTTTATGTCGGGCTACATCCTGCGGACCATGGAGCAGGAGAACAATATTATCTCCCAGCAGGTGGCTGCGCGGATAACGGCCATTGTTGAACATTACGGCGTGACCACTGCCTTGCTTGCCAAGGACCCGGATATTGCGTATCTGCTGATGGTTGGCAACAAGGCCTCGCTGCGTTCCCGGGAAGAATCCTTACGCTATGTTTTCCCGATGGCGATCAATGTTCAGTTGTTGCCCCCGGGTCTTGATGAAGTGGATAACGAGACTTCGCCACCCTTGAGTTATGCCGCTATTGCACAAATGCGTGTCGCCGAATCCGGTACGACAGAACCCGGCATGGAAGTGCATCTACTGAATACTCCGCAGCAGCACGTCAATATCGTGCGCAGAGTGATGGACCCGGCGGGTAGCGGTGTTGTCGGTCATCTTATGCTGTCACTGTCAATAGACGTCTTGCAGGATATTCTCGGTGATCTGCAGGAACTAAACGGCTATATAGAATTGCAGCAGGATGGTACCCGGGGCAAGCCTGTGGCAGTTGCCCATTATGGCGACGATAGTGCGAAGCAGGGTGTAGCCGAGCGTGTCTTGCCGATCGAGGGTAGTCTTTGGCAGGTGGCGTACTGGCCAGCTGTTTCCGGGCTTGCCTATCTTGGTGCCATCAGTGTCTGGGTGCTGGGTGCCGTTCTGGTGAGTGCCCTTGTCCTCGTGATGGTGATCGTTCTGCTGTTCCGCAGGATCAAGAATGCACTCCGAATTGACCAGGTCAGTATGGTAACCCTTATGAAGGATTACCGGGATGGACGGGTACAGCGTGAGTATCCTTGCGGTTTGAACGAGGTCCGCGAGACGATTGAGTTCATGACGCAGATGGCGGCTGGCAGCCAGCACAGACAAAAAGCCGTATCAGTTGAACGCGAGTCGGATGACGAGTATCTGACCGAGGATATCGTGACAGAGATAGAAGAAGATCTCGATGCTGACGAGGATACGATCAGGGAAGGCATTGCTGCCGATTTCGGCTCGGCTATTCGCAGTGATAATTTGATACTGGAGGAAGATCCGCTGGAAATCACAACTGAAAATATAGCTATAGAAGTCGATGCCTCTATATTTCGCGCCTATGATATTCGTGGTGTTGTCGGCCAGACCTTGACACGAAGCGCTGTTACCCTGATTGGCAGGGCAATTGGCAGTGAGGCGCTGCAGCGTGGCCGCAATACCTTTGTGGTTGGTCGTGATGGCCGTACATCAGGGCCGGATCTTGTCAAGGCATTGATTGACGGTATTATTTCAACCGGCTGTGATGTGAAGGATATTGGTTGTGTCCCTACGCCGGTGATGTATTTTGCCACGCATTATCTGGATACCCAGAATGGTGTCGTGGTAACGGGCAGTCATAATCCACCAGACTACAATGGCCTGAAGATTGTGATTGACGGGGAGACGTTATCAGGTCCGTCTATTCAGTCGTTGCGGCAACGTATCGAAACCCGAAATTTCATTTCTGCTGATTCAGGCAGTGTTGAAGTGATCAATGTTGTGCCTGACTACATTGAGCGAATCCGGGGCGATGTGACGCTCTCCAGACCACTTAAGGTTGTGGTCGATTGTGGCAACGGTGTTGCTGGCGGGGTGATTCCTCAATTACTGGAAGGGCTGGGTTGTGAAGTGATCGGGCTTTTCTGCGATGTGGACGGTACTTTCCCAAATCACCATCCCGATCCCAGCAAGACCGAAAATATGCAAGATCTGGTCAAGGCGGTTGCTGCCAATCAGGCGGATATCGGCCTTGCCTTTGATGGTGATGGAGACCGGCTTGGTGTGGTGTCTGCGGACGGCAGGATCATCTGGCCGGATCGCGTGCTGATGCTCTATGCAATCGACATTCTGGAGCGTAACCCGGGTGGTCTGATCATCTACGATGTGAAATGCACCCGCCACCTGGACGCAATTATCCGTGAGCATGGTGGTGAGCCACTGATGTGGAAGACCGGGCATTCGTTTATCAAGGCGAAGATCAGGGAAACCGGGGCGCTATTGGCTGGTGAAATGAGCGGTCACATTTTCATCAATGAACGCTGGTATGGGTTTGATGACGCCTTGTATGCTGCGGCCAGGTTGCTGGAAGTGCTTGGCAAGGATGATCGCAGCAGTACAGAGGTGTTTGCTGACCTGCCTGACAGTATCAATACGCCGGAGTTGAACGTGTTGATGCAGGAGGGAGAGCCGCCAGTGTTCATTAACAAACTGCTGGAAAATGCCCACTTCGAGGGTGCCAGCGTTTCCACTATTGACGGTTTGCGCGCTGATTACGCCGATGGCTGGGGTCTGGTGCGGGCGTCGAATACCACGCCGGTGCTGGTGTTACGTTTTGAGGCTGACAGTGATGCAGCCCTGACGCGAATCAAGGAAGATTTTCGACGTGTCATGTTACAGGCGCGTCCGGATCTATCACTGCCATTCTGAGCGCATATTTGCTACTTTATCCGTTCACGGTATAAAACATTTTCGTATTGACTAACCATTGCCGCAGGCTGCAGTACATCACGCTATGTCACTAACAACTGAATCTGCTCAAAATGTTGCGCACGTCCTCACCGAGGCCATGCCCTATATTCGTCGTTTCCGTGGCAAGACCGTGGTGATCAAATATGGTGGTAATGCCATGGTCGATGAGGCGCTGAAAAGCGGTTTTGCCCGTGACATCGTGTTAATGAAGCTGGTGGGTATTAATCCCGTAGTTGTTCATGGCGGCGGTCCGCAAATCGGCAAGCTGCTGGAAAAGATCGGCAAGAAAAGTGAATTTGTTGATGGTATGCGCGTTACCGATACCGAGACCATGGATGTGGTTGAGATGGTGCTCGGTGGGCAGGTGAACAAAGAGATAGTCAGCCTGATCAACCGGCATGGCGGCAGTGCTGTTGGCTTGACCGGTAAGGACGGCGATCTGATACGGGCGCGCAAGCTGAATTTTGAGCGGAATTCCCCGGAGCTGGATGCACCCGAGATCATTGATCTTGGTCACGTAGGTGACGTGGAGAGTATTGATGCCTCTGTTGTGGATATACTGGTTAGCGGTAATTTTATTCCGGTAATCGCCCCCATCGGTGTAGGTGCAGACGGTCGTTCCTACAATATCAATGCCGACCTGGTGGCAGGACGTATGGCTGAAGTTCTCAAGGCAGAGAAGTTAATCCTGCTGACCAATACAGCCGGTCTGCTGGACAAAAACGGGGAACTACTGACGGGTCTCAATGCAGCCGATGTCGAAAAACTTATTGCTGACGGCACCATTCATGGAGGTATGTTGCCCAAGATTGCCTGTGCACTGTCTGCGGTAAACTCCGGTGTTAAGTCTTCCCATATTATTGATGGGCGAGTGACACACGCGGTACTGGTTGAACTGTTTACCGACGAGGGCGTGGGTACCCTGATTCGCGCATAG
>JAQBDO010000265.1:0-5091 GCA_032124375.1 Gammaproteobacteria bacterium | reverse complement strand
AGCCATCTTGCTTCCCTTTGGGTGGCTTTTCGGGGTACCGGTATTTTACCGGACTACGAACGTAAAGTCCGACAGACTCCTAGCCAGTCTGGCAAGCCGATCCTTGATCGGATCATCACACCGGATTCCAGCCTGGAAGATGCGGCACGCTGCATGGCGTTCCTCGACCTTGCACTACTGACCTGCTGCTGTATCCGGTTCCGGCAGGCGCTCCATATCCACCGAGACCTGTGGCTGGTGCCCCGGGTCGCCGCCGAAGATGACGCCCTTGAGCGGTGTGACATCGGTGTAGTCGCGCCCCCAGGCCGTGGTGATGTGCCGGTCCAGCGGCACCCGGTTGTTGGTGGGATCGAAGTCATGCCAGCCGACATCGGGCAGATAAACCGAGAACCATGCATGTGACTCGTCGGCACCCGGCTGCTTGGTTTGGCCGGGTGGCGGCTCGGTTTCGATATAACCGCTGACATAGCGTGCCGCCAGGCCAAGACTGCGCAGGCAGGCGATCCCCAGATGAGCAAAGTCCTGACATACCCCGCGTCGCTTTAAGAACACTTCGGTTAACGGGGTGGCCACGGTGGAAAATCCCGGATCGTAGATAAATTCATGATGGACGCGTGCCATCAGGTCGTGCACAGCCTCCAGCAGGGGGCGTGCGGGCGGAAAGGAGATGCTCGCATAGCTGGCCAGTTCCGGCGCAGCGGCAGCCAGCGGCGAGTCGAGCACGAATTGCCGGTTCTCACGGGCCGTGTCTGTCAGTGGTACTGCCAGTTGCGCCTGTACCTCGTCCCAGGCCATGTCCCGATGCAGTGGCAGCTGGTCATTGCCGGGATCAAGCTGGACCTCGCTGATGGCGGTGACCGTCAATGCCTGGTGAGGTTGCTGGATAGAAAAGTAGCTGATGTGGTTGCCATAGAAGTCCTCGTGCTCGGCAAGGTCCATTGGCAGTGGATCGATTTGCAGACGATGCCCGAGGCACTGCTGGTTGGGAAGATTGCGGGGACGCAGGTGGGCAAGATTGTGGCACTGGCTGACGGTGACCCCGTAGCGGTATTCCGTCTTGTGTACGATGCGGTATTTCATCGCGGTTACGGTTCTTCACCGACCAGCTGGTAGGGCCGTTTGGCATGGGTGAAATAGGTTAGTGAAAGGGCGCTGGAGGTTTCCCTCAGGCCCTGGCCGAGGCTGTTGAGCAGGGTCTCGAGCCGCGGCCGGCTGCCACTGTCCGCCAGTGCCAGCTCTTCTGCATTCGCCAGAGTGAGCTGGTTGATGGCCTCGAGCACCAGTCGCATCTCAGGTTTGTAGGGACGCCCGTCCTGTCCAGGCAGCACAGCGAGATGATGTCGTGTTGCGTTAAGCTGGTAGAGCAGCGAGCGGCTGTTGGTCTCGTCCAGTAGCAGCAGATCCAGTGTGGCCTGCAGTTGCGGCCGATGGCGGAAACGCCGCCGGTAGAGAGTAAAGCTTTCGGCAACGTCCAGTACCGACTCCAGCAGCTGCACCTCGACCTCTGGCGCCAGGCGGATTATTAACAACGCGCGCAGCAGTGCAATCAGTTGCAGGGCGCGCTCAATGCGCCGGCCCAGGTTGAGAAAGTGCCAGCCAAGGTCGCGGCTCATGCTTTCGCTGGCGGCACCGGCAATGGCCATCAGGGCCGTCATGATGCGGTCCTGTGCCGCTTGCAGGTATTGCAGGTCGGTGTGGTCTGGCTGTGCCAGGCTGCCCAGTTCATCACTGATATCAGTGAATACCCGGCGGGTATCGGCTGATACCAGGTTGCGTACTGCATAGGCTGCTGTGAGACAGGCGGCCAGGTTGGCGGCCATTGTGCCGGTGCGTTGCCGGTTGCTGATCAGGTCAATGATTTCCGCCAGTGGCTCGGCGCGCAGTGTGTGGTTGTTTGCGGTGAAGCCGGGGTAAGTCATGCTTGTATGGGTGAGCCCCTGCAACAAACTATCCAGGGCTGCCTGATTGACCGGGTCCTCAAGCTGCAGGGTTTCATTGCGGTGGCTGAGTATGTTGCGGATCAAGCGAATCATATCCTCGGTACGCTCGGCATAGCGCGCCATCCAGAACAGATTCTCGGCAGCGACACCGGGCAGGGTCTCTTGCAGTTGCGGATAACTGGCCTGGCCCTGTGGTAGCAGTGTATCGATCTGTTCGGGTTCCGAGGCCAGTACCCAGGTGTCCTTGCTGATAGCGCCTGACTGATTGGAAATGAAGCGGCTTTCCAGTTGCTCGCTGACACGTGTCAGTCCACCGGGCATGACGACGAAACTGTCCTGCCCGCCGGCCAGGAAGGTGCGCAGAATGCCCTGGTGGGGTTCCAGCAGGCCATCGCGCAGCGTCGGTGTGGTGGACGGAATCAAGCGTTCCTGGGCGACATAGTAATGTGGCCGTGCCTTGATCCGTTCGCGCCAGGCTGCCAGCGACTGCTGGTCGAGCAGGTCGCCGAACACCGGCCTGTTGCCATCGGCGCGGTTGATCGTGCGCAGTACCAGCGTGGGCAGGTTGGCCAGTACATAGTCGAGTTCACGCGGTTGACCGCACCACCAGGAGGCAACCGAGGGCAAACGCAGTTCCTGACCCAGCAGGTGCTTCGCCAGCCGCGGCAGGTACCCCATCAGGCCGGGATTTTCCAGGATACCGGCGCCGAGTGGATTGGCAATGGTGACACGTCCACGGCGAGATGCTTCCACCAGTCCGGGGACGCCCAGCAACGAGTCGGGACGCAGCTCCAGCGGGTCGCAGTAATAATCATCGACGCGTCTGAGGATGACATCCACCGGCTCCAGTCCACTGACAGACTTGAGCCAGACACGTCCGTCGCGCACGGTCAGGTTGGCGCCCTCGATAAGGGGGTAGTCGAGGTAGTTGGACAGATAGAGGTGCTCGAAATAGGCCTCGTTATGCGGCCCGGGAGTCATGATCACGATACGCGGATTGTCGCTCTCGGCAGGCGCCAGCGCCGCCAGCGAGTCACGCAAGCGCCGGAAAAACGGTGCCAGCCGGTGCGGGTGGGAGTCGCGAAACAGGCTGGGTATCAGGCGCGACATAACGGTGCGGTTTTCCAGCGCATAGCCCATGCCTGACGGGGCCTGGGCGAGATCCTTCAGTATCCGGAAATGGCCATCTGCACTGCGCACCAGGTCGGCGGCGTACAGGTTCAGTGCCGCTGCCGTGACTGCCGGGGGCATCACGCAGGCGCGCCGGAAGCTGGCATTGGCATAGATCAGATCCGGGGGTATCAGACCCTTCCTGATCAGGGTGCGCGGGCCGTACAGATCCTGCAGGATGAGGTTGAGCAGTTCCGCCCGTTGTATCAGGCCATTTTCGATACCGGCCCATTCGCTGCTGCTGATGAGCAGTGGTACCGGGTCGAGTGGCCATGTCTGGTTGAGGCCGTCCGGTGTGCCATAAATATTGTAGGTGGCGCCGTCGCTGCGCAGCATGCGCACGGTATCGCGCTGTCGCTGTTGCAGCATTTCGGGACCCATGGTCGCCAGTGCACTGATCAGGTGGCGCCAGGGTTGACGTACCTCTTGTTGTAAGGTGCACATCTCGTCATACCCCGGCGGTGCTTGCCGGTAGGCCGGGCAGGACTGGTTTTGCAGCGGTGTGCTCATGGCAGTTGCACTAGTCGCAACGACGCTGGTATCTCAGGTCCAGCGTGCCGGGGTACTCCGGGTTGGTCTCTTCGGGTGGCGGTGCCATGGGGCCCGGGACATGCGCGCTGGAAATATATTTCTGCAGCTGTGCGTATTCGGGCGGTGGTCTGAGCGGGCCGGGAGTGTGGCCGAAATCCTGAAAGCGGCTAATGCGGCGGGTTTCGGCTTCATAGGCATTCACCGGGAATACGTCGTAGTGACGCCCGCCAGGGTGTGCCACGTGATAGGTGCAACCGCCGATGGAGCGGCCGTTCCATATATCAATGATATCGAACACCAGCGGCGCATGGATGCCGATGGTGGGGTGCAGCGCAGAGGGTGGTTGCCAGGCACGGAAACGCACACCGGCGACGTACTCGCCGTGGGTGCCGGTGTTGCGCAACGGCACGCGGCGGCCGTTACAGGCGACCACATAACGGTCCCCGTTTAGACCGCTGACCTTGACCTGTACCCTTTCCACCGAGGAATCGACAAACCGCGCCGTACCCTGGCTGCTCATTTCCTCGCCAAGTACATGCCAGGGTTCCAGTGCGGCATTGATATCAAGGCGGATGTCCCGTACCCGCAGCGTACCGCAATGCGGAAAGCGGAATTCCTCGAACGGCGCCAGCCACTCGAGCTGGAACGGATAGCCGGCCTGCTGCAGGTCACAAACGACGTCCTGCATGTCGGCCCAGACATGGTGCGGCAGCATAAAGCGGTCATGCAGTTCTGTGCCCCAGCGCACCAGTTTGTGCTTGTAAGGCTGGTACCAGAAACGCGCGATCAGGGTGCGTAGTAACAGCACCTGTACCAGGCTCATACGTGCATGCGGCGGCATCTCGAAGGCGCGGAATTCCAGCAGGCCAAGGCGTCCGGTTGCCGAGTCCGGCGAGTAGAGTTTGTCGATACAGAATTCCGCGCGGTGGGTATTGCCGGTCATGTCCACCAGCAGGTTGCGTAACAGGCGGTCAACCAGCCACGGTTCGGCTACTTCACCGTCCGGCATCTGCTGGAAGGCTATGTCCAGTTCATAGAGGCTGTCGTCGCGGGCCTCGTCAACCCGCGGGGCCTGGCTGGTCGGGCCAATGAACATGCCGGAGAACAGCGTGGACAGGGCCGGGTGATGTTGCCAGTAGGTGACCAGGCTGCGCAACAGATCCGGACGCCGCAGGATGGGACTGTCGGCCGGCGTGGCAGCGCCGATGGTGATGTGATTGCCACCGCCGGTGCCGGTATGACGACCGTCGAGCATGAACTTTTCGGTGGTCAGGCGCGCCTGGCGGGCCTCGGCGTAGAGGATTTCGGTATTGTCCACCAGTTCGGTCCAGCTACCGGCGGGGTGGATATTGACCTCGATGACGCCGGGATCCGGTGTCACGGCGAGCTTGCGCAGGCGCCAGTCACGCGGCGGTTCATAACCCTCCAGGCGCACCGGCATCTGCAGTTT
>JAQBDO010000264.1:0-6338 GCA_032124375.1 Gammaproteobacteria bacterium | reverse complement strand
TTATCTCTATCGGCGTCCAGCCAGCCGACAAAATGCATAGTAACGACATCACCGGGCTCGGCAGCCTCACCCGCACCGGGTTTCAGGTCCTGATAACGGGCGCCTTGCGGTGTCACCAGAAAGTGATCGGCCGCCATAGCGCTGCCTGATACCAGCAAGCACAAAACCAGCAAAACAGCCCTACGCAGCAATCGTTTCATCGTAATCTCCGTGACGGTACCTAAACCCCTGACTGATTACCAGGCAACATCAGTTGGTACATGACGGATCACCGTTGCCCCAGTGCGTTCTGCACCATTCTGTTTCTGCCAGCAGGGCATGGCCTGCCGTGCTTGGATGGAAACAATCGCCACCATTAACGTGTTGAGAGTCAAAACGGACATCATAGATGTCAGTGTACCTGGCATTCGGCAACTGGCCCGATGTACGGTATTCGTCCAGCACATCCCGCAAGATCGGGTTATAGGTATCACGGATGATGCCATGCAATGTTTTCCTCCGCCGGCAGTTGCTGCCGTCACCCGAATAGATGGTATCCGGATATTCACGAGAGATGCTGCTTTCGCAATCATCCGCCGCATTATCCAGCAAGTTTTCACAGGGCACGAACGGCCAGGCAAAAAACCTGCACCAGAGCACATCCCGTTTTGCATTCCACAGTCAGTAAATGGCCGGGAGGCCGGAAACGTGAATCTGCGCATTGCGGGTAGCGTTGCTGGACGCAAGCACGTCCAGCCCGGCGCGATAGTAGTCCGCGAACAGTCCGGGGTCCGTCATTGCCCCCATACTTGCCGCACAGACATCGTTATTACCCATGAACACCGTGACCATTTCTGCGGTCCCGGAGAGCATTTCTTCAGCCGCGGCTACAACACCCTGTGCCTGTGCGGAAAAATCAACCATCTCTGCACCACTGACGGCACGGTTGAACAGCGTGTCACGACTGGGGTTATTTTCATAATAATCATAGGTTATGGCATTGAGGCCGGGGGATCAGAATCCCTTAGTGCATCCCTTGGCGGGGTGCATTCCGGGGACCGTCCGACTCGGGGCAGCAAGTCTCAGGGACACGACAGGGGTGATAAAACCTGATGCATTTGGCTGCCTGATAAATGAGCTGGTTAGGAGCCTGTCGGGCTTAGCATTAATCTACTGCGCCGATGGGAGAGCAGCCCAAATGTCCCCGATTTATCGTTGCGTAGATCCACTATGCGTCTCAAAATCGTGACCATTTGTTCTCGCTCTCCCATCATGCTCGCTACGATCATCTAAGTCCGACAGGCTCCTGCAAGCCGCAACTCCTCCAAAGAAGCGAACGCATTCCCCCCGCTTATGTCAGGAATGATATGTAACTCGAGCACAGTGACCGCAGGGAGCTCAACCTGCAGGTCTTCCGTCTCGCTGGTTGCACCTTGCGGATTGAAGTTCCACTGCTGACGGACGATTTCCCGGAACGACTGCCCTCCGTCCGGCGACCAGCGCAAGACATACTCTTGCGTGCGCTCAGTATCAGTCTCCACAAAGTTCAGCAAGATCCTCCGAAGCTGTTGCGGATCAGCAAAGAGAATACGAATTTTCTGCTCTCCCGGCCCTGCGGCACGCCATCCTGAGGCACGGCCGGGCAGCAACGCTGACTCAATTGGATGAGCGGCGTCCTCCGAGGTGATTTCCACCTCCGCGAGCGCTTCCATATCCAACCACTCCAGATCAGGAGTTGCAGTTTCTTGTTGAGCTGAAGCGATGATTCTCTTGCGCATGATATGCACTCTGTGTGTGGCGAAGTCGTAATTATCAGCTATCTGGCGTTCTTCTTCCAGGCAATCCCGATCATCCCCAGCAGACCGGAGCCGAAGAGCCAGAAGGCGGTACGGCTCTCCCCCATCTACCGCCATGGCAGGCAATGAACTCATGCTTGAGAAAAATAACACGAGACCCGGGGTTTACATGTTTCATGGGGCTGTTCTCCGATCACTCAATACTCCCCATTTGCAGGGGCAGATATCTGTGACATGCCCCTCATTGCAATTGAGTGAAATTTTTCATCTGACATGCCGTCGCCCGGAATGGAGTCTTGTAAGGTTGCACCCTGCCCGGATCATTCCCGGCTTCCCTCGGTCGCTCAGGTGCAGGAGAGATTATTGTTTACCTGCTGGAGAGTGCATTGAGTTCGGGGCGGAACAGACGTTTAGCAGACGCCCTCACCGGTTTTTGTGGGTACATTGTAGTACCGTATGTGGACTCCTGACCGACACAGACGACCTGCGAAGGGCAACTTTGCAAGCAACTCCGGTCGTTCCCCATATTTCAGGAGTACTTCATTCCAAAGGCAAGCGCCAAAGGACTGACTATTGCTGATCATCAATACTCTCTGGTAAGAGACTTTAGAAATCCAATGGGCGAGGCGTTATTTACGCCCGATCGGTATCCAGCTGCCGCATCTGGCAGTATCAGTCGATTCCGTATCTGTTCCACATTTCCGTGAACTCCTCAAACTTCCTGCGTACAAAATCGTACTCGCTGGTGGCTACCCGATAAGCTAAACAAGCATTATCAATATTGTTGATTTCAAAATCGACAGCGTAAAGGGACACAGGCATTTGACTGGATTCAACCAGAACCCAGTAACGGATAGTCCTGTAATTTTTGTCCCTTTCCACAGATTCATCAATTCTGCCATATGTGGCGGTTATTTCAGCAAAGGATAGCGGCGTGGTCAGCGACACCTTATAGCCAATCACTTTATGCGTTTTAAATAAATCCTCTGGTATTTCATAGGTAGTCTTGTGAAGTTCTTTATCGATCTTGAGAACTCCGGCACCTCCCTGTGTAACCAGGGTCACGAGTGAAAAGTCCGGAAAACATCGGGATTTGACGGGAGCGGGATTAACCCAGCCGGTTACCGGACTTTTCGTCCCGGTATCGCTGCTGTTTCGGTAAAGCAAATCCCAGTCGCCCTCGGACAAGTTGATTTTTATGTTATTCCATTCAATATTTTTTTTAACCGAGGATTTCTCGCTGTTGTCGACGACAACATCGGGAAGGCCGCATTTGGTAAACACCTCATCAACCCTTAGTTCAAGCAAGTCCGCACCACGCAACTGTTTCATCTGTTCAATTGTCATTGCATACCCGGTACCTGGCGGAACTGCCAGGCTGGCTACAATCAAAAGGTTTGCGATGCGCTTCATTGGTAACAATCTCCAGGGCGTTTTTCCATCAAAATCCGGGCATATTTATAAAAAAGAAACCAAATCCATCTCAGAAATTCTTTCAAAGAACCAGAGCAACCCCAAAACCCCGATAGCAATGGAAGACCATCGAACAAAAACAGGCGCCCATGGCGCTTTGCGAATGTAATGCAGGAACAAGACACCTGCGCCCACTATAACTAATTGACCTGCCTCGATCCCGAGGTTAAATGAAACAAGAGACGTTAATAGTTCCTGTTTTGATACGGTAATTTCCTTTAATACGCCTACAAAGCCGAGACCGTGTACCAGTCCGAAAACGAAAATAAGTACCCACCTTCTTTTGAAATTACTAAAAAATACATTTTCAAATGCAACAATAGCAATAGTAAGCGCTATTAGCGGCTCTACAATACTTGACGAGAGAGAGACTATCCCCAGAAATGCCAGGGCCAGGGTAATGCTGTGAGCGACAGTGAAAGAAGTTACCAGCTTCAGGAGTTCCCTGAACCCGGACACCACCAGGATAGCTGCCAGTATAAAAAGGATATGATCGTAGCCGGATAATATGTGTTCGACCCCGAGTATAAAAAATCTATACGCGCGATAGGGCAGGACAGAGCCGCCGGTCTTCACATCCGCAACGTGAAAAGCAGGTCTCTTCAGGGTCAACATACCCTCTTGAAGAACGTTTCTTGGGTTGTCAGGTGCGGCAAGCCTTATAAATTGAACATGCTTCTCGTCCATGTCGAGAAATGCCGTGCTGTTGATGGTGAGGTCAGTGATTTCCCGGGGGCAAAGAAACTCAAGATGGATGATCCGGTTTCCGGAGGCCTGTGGTGCGATCGCGCGCAACTTGTGTAGCTCACAAGGCGCATCCCAGCTGGTCATCTTCAGTGTCCACGAAAAATATTCCTTGAGCGCCACCTCATTGCCGTACCCACTATTATCCAGCAGCTTGCCAAGAACCGGCGGTATGTTCAGATAATATTCTACCGTCTGACCTTGGGCGGTAATAACTACATTGCTTACACTGCCAATGCTTTCATGAGCCCGTACCGGGAAAGACGTTACGATGTTAAACAATAACAACAGTGCCGGAAACCAGACAATGCCGGCACGTGGTCGAGACCAGTGGCTTTCGATCTTCCCTGTAGACATCGACATCATGTGCCGTGGCAAACTTTCATGGTTTGTTCAATCGAGCAAGGCCGTCTGACATGCAAAAAGCCCAACCGATCATCGAGATCGATTGGGCCATTGTAGCGAATGCAGCAATAAATGATGTTGTTGTTCTAATGAGTTCCAAATTAATCCAGCCGTTGAGTCCTCCCGTCTATCCCGGACGAAACCGCGCCCTGGGCTTCAATATACTTGATGATTTCATCAACCGCCGTTGTTGCTGCCAATCGCGGTGTTCCACTCCCGGCCGGTGATGAACCGGCGTAGGTATACTTCTTCGTCAGATTGGCGGTGGTTGCCCCCTCTTTAACCAGATAATCGTCACCGACTTTAAGGTCGACAAGATGCTGATTGTCAGGGGCGTTGACCTTGTAGGTGTAGGTTACCTTCTTATTGAACCGGGTTACATCACCCCCGGCAAAATCGTAAGGATCGTCTCCGTACTCATTATTCAGGCCGCCATTAATCGTGCCATATACATATGCCCCATCGGTTGTGCCGACATACATCCCGTTAGCACCGATATTGGGAGAGACCATGTTCCACACATCCCCGACTGTTATCGGGCCGGGCACGATACTGGATCCATAACGAATACCAAAGTGTCGAGATAAATCTGTCCCGTAAATAGCGGACCACGCGTCCGTCAGCAGATTCGCCATGGTGCTCTGGACATCTCCGCGTCGTGCGACGACCACATCGGTAGTTCCGATGACCCGATCCAGTTCAGCGGCGAAGGGTGCATAGGCGGCATCGGCGAGCGCCTGCACCGTAGCATCCGGGACAATATCGTCAGCTATTACCCGGATCAGTTCATAATCTGACACCCGAACCTTACTCGGCCTCATGTTGTCGTCACCACTCTGCACTTCCAGATCCAGTTTCCCGAGGAACTTCCCGTGTGACCCCGCCTGAACGACGACTACATCCCTTTTGCCTGTCTTGTCCTTGACCAGGTGTTCCTCATAAAGATTGTGATGGGTATGGGCGCCCAGAATCACATCGAGCCCCTTCTGCTCAGAGGCGAGTTTCAGATCCTGCAAATAGCCAAAATGAGAAATGGCGACAACCAGGTCCGGATGATGTTCGGCGCGTATACTGGCCGCCAGTCTGCTTAGCTCATCAGCCACCTGAAATGCCTCGTAGGAACTCCTTGGCGCCAGGTCCTCTCCGTGCACGAAACCACTGGTGGATAATGGATGGGTCACTCCCACGATGGCCACCCTCATCCCGCCAGGCAGGTCCTTGACAAGGTAAGGTTGAAATACCAGCTCTCCAGTGACTTCGTCCCTTAGATTCATGGAAAGGTAGGGGGCTGTGATCTGGCTGGTGGCTTCCAGGAACTTGGCTTTGCCGTAGGCAAAATCCCTGTTCCCCGGTGTCATGGCATCAAAGCCCATGGCATTGAGGACCGGAATGACGTCCAGGCCTGAAGTCTTTTGAGCCACGGGTGAGCCGTCAAAGGTATCGCCAGAGTCCATAAACAGTGAGTTGGAATAGGGTTGCCTGAGTTCGTCTGCCAGTGCTTTTATATTCGCGTACCCGCCAACCTTGCCCTCGGTGGCTGCAGTACCCTCATAGCTGTCCAGCTCCTCAAATTCGGCATGCCAGACAGGCACGAAAAATCCATGGGTGTCATTTGTCCATAATAGCCGGATGTACTGCGTTTCACTGCCATTACCAGCCGAGGCAGTGCCCGTGGAAATACAGACACTGGCAATGCAAATACCAATGACTTTCGATAGTAAAATAAACGGTGTTCTTTTAATAATCATAATCCCACCTCTCAAGTGAATATGCGCCCTGCCATCATGTGCGGATCAGTATTCACAGTTGATAAATCATCACGGGTCCCGGGGAACACACTTACTCACAGCGGGTGGCCCGTAGGAGCTTGGCCAGCGTTGTTAAAATGATCAGTGCGTACTATGGAAAAGATCCCCGCCTTGCGGCGGGGTCTTGTACACC
>JAQBDO010000263.1:0-5500 GCA_032124375.1 Gammaproteobacteria bacterium | reverse complement strand
CAGCACTTTGTTAAATACCGAAAAGACCACTAGTACTCGCCGCATGGATTCCGCCATGCTGGATGGCGTTCGCAAACATCTTGCTTCCCGTGTTGTCGGGCAACACGACCTGGTCGACAGCATGCTCATCTGCCTGTTGAGTGAAGGCCATGTGCTGGTGGAAGGCATGCCCGGACTGGCAAAGACAACCGCAGTAAAGGCGCTGGCCGAGGCCATTGAGGGCGATTATCACCGCGTCCAGTTTACCCCGGACCTGTTGCCATCCGATCTCATTGGTACGGATATCTACCGCCATGAAAAGGGTGAATTCGTATTCCGTCCGGGACCCTTGTTCCACAATATTCTGCTGGCGGATGAGGTCAACCGGGCGCCGGCCAAGGTGCAGTCAGCGCTGCTGGAGGCGATGGGTGAATGTCAGGTCACGGTTGGCCTGAAGACTTATACCATGCCGAAACTGTACATGGTGCTCGCCACCCAGAACCCGATTGAACAGGAAGGCACCTATAACCTGCCGGAAGCACAGCTGGACAGATTCCTGATGCATGTGCGGGTGGATTACCCCAGCCGCGAGGAGGAGCTGGCAATTCTGGAACTCGACAGCAACCGGCTGCTGGCGGCGCAGCAACCGCCCGCCGAGGTGTTTTCCCAGGCGCAACTCTTCAAGGTGCGGGAGGATGTCGCAAAACTTTATCTCGATCCAAAACTGAACAATTATATCGTCGACCTGGTGCAGGCCAGCCGCAAACCGGATGCCTATGACGAAGGCCTGAACCGCTGGTGTCGCCTTGGCGCATCACCACGCGCCACGATCGCGCTGGCACGCTGTGCCCGTGCCCGCGCCTGGCTCGACAATGAAGAGTTCGTCGCTCCCCACCATATCCAGGCGGTGGCACCGGACGTACTGCGGCACCGCATCCTGTTGACCTTCGAGGCCGAGGCGGAAGGCATAAGCTGTGATGAATATATCAGTCGTCTGCTGGAGGTCGTGGCAATCCCGTGATTGCCGGCAATATTGCACGCTTATTGTCTGAACGACTGCTAACAGCGTTAACGCAATGAGTCTCCACCCGCAGCTTGATGACCTGCTGGAGCTGCGCCACGAGGCCCGTACCCTGGGTGTGGCGTCACATCGTCTGGTTAATTCCACCTTTACCGGCTTGTATGCATCGGTGTTCCGGGGTACCGGACTCGACTTCGATGAGGTCCGTGAATATCAGGAAGGCGATGACATCCGCAGCATGGACTGGCTGGTCACCGCCCGTACCAATGTTCCGCATCTCAAAATTTTCCGTGAAGAACGGCAACGCAGCGTCATCCTCTGTATCGACACGGGACCGCACATGAGCTTTGGTACCCGCGGTACGTTCAAATCGATCCAGGCCGCGCGTACCGCCGCGCTGATTGGCTGGGCGGCAAGCAAGCAGCATGACCGTGTCGGTGGTGTGTTGTTCGGTAACCCGGCGACCGGTATACGTTATTTCAGGGCCACACCGGGACGCCGTGGCCTGTGGCGTTTGCTGCGTTCATTGACGGAACCGATTGAGCAGGGGGATACCGATGAATCCCAACTAATCGCCGCACTGCAGCGTCTGGAAAGTGGCACCGGCACCGGTTCTCTTATCTTTGTCATCGCGCCCATCAATCAGGTCACCGTCGGTTTTGAACGTATCCTGGGAAATCTGCGGCAGCGGCATGATGTCATGCTGTTGCCGGTCGATGACCCGGCTGACCGGGACCTGCCGTCCATGGGGTCGGTGATTTTCTCCAATGCCGCCGGCGAGCTGCTCGAAGTCGACACCGATAACGAGGTCGGCCGCCAGGCATTTCGCGCGGACTGGGAGCAACGTCGTGATGAACTGCAGCAGCTGTGCTACCGGCTGGGAATGGGTCTGATACCGGTCAGCACCAACGAGGATGTGCACCGGACGCTTATCAGCGGGCTGCGTCGCCACGTGGGAAGGCGCTAACAGCAACATGGAAATCGGGACGACAGTATTACGCGATATCCACGGTCTCGACGCTATCCCCTGGTGGCCGTTGGCGCCCGGCTGGTGGTATGTCGTCGGCCTTGTCGGTCTGCTACTGCTATCCATTCCAGTCAGATACTGGCTGATCTATCACTCAGGCTGGTTTGGCTGGCGCGGCGATGCGCTTGGTCAGTTGCGCGCGCTGAAAAAGGCCCTGGCCAGTGAAACTCCGCAGACGGTAGCCAGCAGATTGTCGGAATTGCTACGCCGCATCGCCATGGTACGCAGTGGTCGCAAAGGGGTAGCCAGCCTGACAGGTGACAACTGGCTGCAGTGGCTGGCGGCGCATGACAAGACCGGGTTTGACTGGGAGCGGCAGGGACAAATTCTGCTGACGGCACCGTACATGCCGCCGACGATGTCCGTTGAGCGCAAGGAACTGGCAAAGCTGATACGTGCAGCCACCCGCTGGATCGATGCATCCCGGCCTGCAAGGCAGAAAATGCCCTGGCTGCAACGCTGCAAGAGTTTGTGGTCAGGCAGCAAGGATGGCGCAAACCGTGTTTAGTTTTCACTGGCCCTGGTTTGCCCTGTTATTGCCATTGCCGGTACTCATCTGGAAGTTCTGGCGCAAGCCGCACGGGGCAACCGACGCCTATACCCATGCAGATCGTTCCACGCTATTGCATCCGGCGCTGGGCAGGCTGGCATCAACGTTTGTTACTTCCCGTTCCCTTACCCATGCCGGCAGCCGTTTGCAGATATTTATGCTGGCGTTGTTATGGGCGGCCCTGGTCATCTGCCTGATGCGCCCGCAATGGCTGGAACCCTATACGGAAGTCCATACCGAAGGCTATGACCTGATGCTGGCCATCGATACGTCACGTTCCATGGAGGCCCTGGACTTTACGGTCGAGGGACGGCAGGTGACCCGGATGGCTGTGATCAAGGGTGTCATTGGGCGCTTTATCAAGGCCCGCAAGGGTGACCGGATCGGTATCGTGGCGTTCGGCAGCCAGGCGTTCGTGCTGTCGCCAATGACGCTGGATAATGACGCCGTCTACAAGCTGGTTGATAATATTGTTTCGCGCATGGCCGGTGATGGCACGGCCATCGGTGATGCCATCGGGCTGGGCGTGAAAAAGTTGCGTGAGCGACCCGAGGGATCCAGGGTCCTGATCCTGGTGACGGATGGTGCCAACACTGAAGGCAGCCTGCCGCCGAGACTGGCGGCGCAGCTGGCTGCCCACGAAGGCATCCGCATTTATACCATCGGTATAGGCAGCAAGGGACTGGTACCGTACATGGAAGATGGCCGCATGACCCAGGTCAAGATGGAGATCGACGAGGAACTGCTGACCGAGGTTGCGAGTATTACCGGTGGTGAGTATTTCCGCGCGACTGACACCGGTGCACTTGAGCAGATCTATCAGCACATTGATGGGCTGGTAAAAACCCAGGCTGAAGCACGCACGGTACTGATCCCGGTGCCACTGTATCGCTGGCCGCTGGGGCTGGCGCTGCTGGCGCTGTTGCTGCTGGGTCTGTTTCCGGATGGCATTCCGCGAGCCTGGTGGGCGGGGCGGGTGCATGGGTGAGCTGCTGACAGCGTTGCATTTCAGTGAGCCGGCCTGGTTGTGGGGGCTGTTATTGTGTGTGCCGGTTGCCGCGTGGTTGTTGCTGTTCCGGCGCCTGGCTGGCAGTAATGACCGCATTCGCGACTACGCGGATGCACACCTGTTGCCACACTTGCTGGGGCGTTCGACGGCTTCTTCACGCATCCAGTGGCAACGCTACTTGCGCTGGCTGGGCCTGTGGACGCTGCTGGTGCTGGCCATGGCAGGGCCGCGCTGGGACTTTACCGATGTACAGTTGTTTCGTCCGGGTACCAACCTGCTTGTGTTAATGGATATCTCGCGATCAATGAAGGTGGCGGATGTCCGTCCCACACGGCTGGCCCGGGCGCGTCAGGAGGTAGAAGACCTGCTGAACCAGAACCGCGGCATCCGCGTCGGCCTGATCGGCTTTGCCTCAGTTGCCCATGTTGTTTCACCGCTCACCGAAGACATGAACGGTATCCATCGTGTGTTGTCCGCCCTCGATACCAGCCTGGTAACACTGCAGGGCAGTCGTCTGCTGTTTGCACTGCAGCGTGCGGAGGAACTGCTCGCCGGGCAGCCGGCGAAAAGCGTCAGTTCAATACTGATTATTAGCGACGGCGATTTTGATGAGCCGGGGCTGGAACAGCGCCTGCAGGCGCTGGCGGCTGCAGGTATACGGGTGCATATACTGGGTGTTGGTACGCCTGAGGGAGATGCGGTCCCCGGTCGGGGAGGCAATAACCCCTGGATAATGAACAGCACCGGCCAGCCGGTAATCTCGGCGCTCAATGAGCCGCTGCTGAAATCATTGGCAAAGGCCGGCAATGGGATATATGAGCGTGCCGATTATCGTGAGCAGGACACCGGCAGGATTCTTGCCGAGGTAAAGGCACAGGCCTTGCCCGCTGCGGACCGGGATGAGCGCACACGGGTCTGGGGTGAACGCTATTACTGGCTTGCCGGGCTGGCGCTGGTGCTGATGATACCGTTGTTTCGTCGCAGTCTGTCGGGCCACCGTTCATGATACGTATCACTGCCACTGCAAAAGCCGGCACTCCGGCCCGGCCCGGTCGCTACCGGGTAGCGGTGTTGCTTTGCTGTCTGCTCGGCACCGCAGCCGTTGATGCGGCCTGGTTCAAGAATCCGACACAGGAAGCCGCGCAAAAATTTGAACAGGGTGACTACAGCGATGCGGCCAGTGAATTTACCGACAGCTACCGTCGTGGTGTCGCACTCTACCGCGCCGGCCGCTACACTGAAGCCGGTGAGGCTTTCGAAACTGTCGAACGCCAGGAGGTCAAGGCAGACGCCCTCTACAACCTTGGCAATACCCGCTACAAGCGCAGCGATTACGCCGGGGCTGTCAATGCTTATAACGCAGCCCTGGAGCTGCGATCGGGCGATGCTGATACCCTGCATAACCTGGCGCTGGCAAAGAAGATGCTGGAGCCTACCCTGACGGAAGAGGACCAGGAAGAACAGAAGGAAGAACAGAAGGAAGAACAGAAGGAAGACAAGAAGGAAGACAAGAAGGAATCGGAAGAGGAGAAGGACTCAGAAGACTCGTCCGGGGATCAGGAGAAGGAATCAGAAGACTCGTCCGGGGACCAGGAGAAGGAGTCCGAAGACTCGTCCGGGGATCAGGAGAAGGAATCAGAAGACTCGTCCGGGGACCAGCAGAAGGAGTCCGAAGACTCGTCCGGGGACCAGGAGAAGGAATCAGAAGACTCGTCCGGGGACCAGGAGAAGGAATCCGAAGATTCATCCGGGGATCAGGAGAAGGAGTCCGAAGACTCATCCGGGGACCAGGAGAAGGAATCCGAGAAATCGTCCGGGGATCAGGAGAAGGACTCAGAAGGCTCATCCGGGGACCAGGAGAAGGACTCAGAAGGCTCATCCGGGGATCTGAAGAAGGCAACGCTGAAATCGACG
>JAQBDO010000262.1:0-2993 GCA_032124375.1 Gammaproteobacteria bacterium | reverse complement strand
TGCAGGATGAAGACCTGAGCCGGTATATACTGTGAGCATGGCCATTACTGAATAAACATCCGGCAGGGGAAAACGCACCCTGCCGGCAACTGACACTGAGCAACCCGGCCCTCACTGCATGATGTCCGGGCCATAACACAGACGAGCACACTATGACTGACGCACCCAGACCCACAGAACTGAACCTGCACCAGAAATCCCGGATACTTGAGATTTCTTACGCCGATGGCGAAAGATTCCAGCTGAGTTATGAATTTCTCCGCGTACATTCACCCTCGGCAGAAGTACAGGGCCACGGACCCGGCCAGGGTGTCCTGCAAAAGGGCAAGGAAGATGTCACCATTTTGCACGTCGAACCGGTCGGCAGTTATGCCATCCAGCCGTCCTTTGATGATGGCCACGATACGGGTATCTACTCCTGGGAAACACTGTACGATATGGGCAAGAACAAGGATAAGTACTGGCAGGAATACCTGCAAAAACTCGAAGCAGCCGGACATAAACGCAAGCAAGACTGTTAGTTATCAGACACTACCAGCCAGCGCGCTGCAGTTCGTCTCAACAAACTCCGCGTCCGCCGACAGCCGGGCAGCCGAATATTGTAGGATGACAGATAGACAGGCTGCCCCTCGGCAAGCCTGAACAGGGAATACAACAGAGCCACCACCATGTCAGACAAAACCACTCATTTCGGTTTTCGTGAGGTGCCCGTAGAAGAAAAAGCTCGACGTGTTCGGGATGTATTCGATTCCGTCGCTGACAACTACGACCTGATGAACGATGCCATGTCGTTCGGCATTCACCGTCTGTGGAAACGTTTTGCCATCAACATGGCCGGACTGCAGTCCGGCCAGCAAGTGCTGGATCTGGCTGGCGGCACCGGCGACCTGACCCGGCTGATGTCTCCCAGGGTCGGCCGTGAAGGTCATATCATTCTCTCCGACATTAACGCGGCCATGCTCGGCAACGGCCGTGAACGGCTGCTGGATGACGGCATCCAGGGCAACGTCAGCTTTGCCCAGGTCAATGCCGAACAACTGCCTTTTCCTGATAACAGTTTTGACCTGGTCACCATGGCCTTCGGGCTGCGGAATGTGACCGACAAGCAGCGCGCACTGCATGCCATCTATCGAACAATCAAACCCGGTGGACGCCTGCTGGTGCTGGAGTTTTCAAAGCCCGTAGCGGCACTGAAACCGGCCTATGATTTTTATTCGTTTAATATCCTGCCCAAACTCGGTCGCCTGCTTGCAAAGGACGAGGCCAGCTATCGTTACCTCGCCGAATCCATCCGCAGACATCCTGACCAGCAGACGTTGAAAGCGATGCTCGAACAGGCTGGCTTTGAACGTTGTGATGTTCACAACTTGACCGGTGGTATCGTTGCCATCCACCGCGGCTACAAATTTTGATCACTGGCCACCATTTACCCGGACAGTCGGGGGCCGCCTGATGCAGCTGCCAGCAGGGGTTCTTTCAGGTCTGGAATCGATCATCAACCGCTACCTGCGCCTGGACCCGGAGTGCGGCGCCCGCATGGCGACGCTGAGCGGGCGCTGTATCGGCATAGAACTGCGTGGGCTGGATCTGCAGCTGTTTATCTACCCCGGCGAGCAGGGTATCCGGCTCAGCGACCAGCTCGATGGCGACACTGAACCCGACACGACACTGCGCGGCACACCCCTTGGCATGGCGCGCCTGGGGTTGGGTAAAAACACCGAAAAAACCCTGTTTTCAGGCGATGTCAGCATCGATGGCGACGTCGAAACCGGTCAGGCCTTCAAGGCCATCCTGGACGCCATGGACATCGACTGGGAAGAGCAACTGTCACGACTCACCGGTGATGCCATAGCGCACCAGCTGGCCAACACCGCAAAGCGAGCCAGCAGGGTATTCGGGCACAGCCGCCATACACTGGAAAAAGATATCGGTGAATATCTGCAGGAGGAGCTACGGGTACTGCCAGCACGTATAGAGGCCGAAAACTTCAGCGCCGCTGTCACCCGCACCAGTATTGACACGGATCGGCTGGCGGCCCGTGTAAAACGCCTGCAGGCAGCCGGCACCACAGGTGTGGATAACTGACATGATTCGGCCAGCACAAATTATCCGCCTGGTACATATCAACTTCGTGCTGGCGCGCCACGGTCTGGACGAGATCATTCTTGCCACCCACCTGTTCAGACCCTTTCGTATTCTGTACTACCTGGCACCCTGGAACTGGATACCCCGCGAACGCGGGCCGCGCGGGGTACGGATACGTCGCGCACTGGAAGACCTGGGGCCTATCTACGTAAAGTTTGGACAGATAATATCGACCCGTCGGGATCTGCTGCCGGATGATATCGCACTGGAACTGGCACTCCTGCAGGACCATGTACCCCCCTTTCCCGGCAGTCAGGCGCGCGCGGCCATTGAGGCAGCACAGGGCGCGCCCATTGAAGCGCTGTTCCGTCATTTCGATGAAACACCACTGGCCTCCGCCTCGATCGCACAGGTGCATACTGCACAGCTGATGGACGGGACAGAGGTTGTCATAAAGGTGCTGCGCCCGAATGTCCGCCAGCTCATCACCCGCGACGTCAACCTGCTGCACACCATCGCTGACCTTGCAGAGCGTTACTGGAAACACGGCCGGCGCCTGCGACCACGCGAGGTCATCGCCGAATTTGAGAAGATCCTGTATGACGAACTTGACCTGTTGCGCGAGGCCGCCAATGCCTCACAACTAAAACGCAACTTCAGCGACACTGACGTGCTGTATGTCCCGGAAGTGTATTGGCCATATTGCCGCCCTGAAGTCATGGTAATGGAGCGCATTCGCGGCATACAGATCAGCGATATCGCCGCCTTGCGCGCAAACAATATCGACCTTAAAACATTGTCTGAACGCGGTGTGGAAATATTCTTCACACAGGTGTTCCGGCATAACTTTTTCCATGCCGACATGCACCCCGGCAATCTGTTTGTCAGCGCCGACGGCCGTTATATGG